>NZ_JBSFYC010000113.1:0-17051 GCF_053595675.1 Streptomyces sp. NPDC002446
CGGCACTTCACCAGTGCCGGGCCCGCCCCGTATCGCGTCAGCCGCCCCACGACGTCATACGCCGTACCGCTCCCTACGCCGGACGAGCGAACCCGTCCCGGCCGAACTCCGCCTGAAATCGGCCGGGTTGGCGAGGCCGGATTGGCGAGACGGGCACGGGCGGAAACGGGGAGAACCGGAAGTGGGGAGAACGGGGGCGCAGGCGCGGAGAACGGGGGCGCAGGCGCGGAGAACGGGGGCGCAGGCGCGGAGCCTCAGGAACGCAGCACCGCAGAACCGCCGAACCGCCCCACTACACCCGCCCACCCCCCGAAGGGGGGTGGGCGGCGGGGAAAAAACCTATGGGCAGCGTCAGCGAGGAAAACCCACGGGAAGCATCGGCAGCATCAGCCCTCAGCCGACCGCCGCCGCGATCACCTGCCGACCGCCCCCGCCATCAACAGCCGGCCGCCCCCACGATCAGCAGTCAGTCGCCCCCGCGATCAGCCCCCGGGCCAGCTTCACATCGACCGCCATCCGTTCCAGCAGCGCGTCGAGGGTGTCGAACTTCTCCTGGCCCCGGATGTAGGCGAGGAAGTCCACCCCGACGTGCAGCCCGTACAGGTCCAGGCCGACGCGGTCGATGGCGTACGCCTCGACCGTGCGCTCCTTGCCGTCGAACTGCGGGTTGGTGCCCACCGAGACGGCCGCCGGCATTGCCTCGCCCTCGACCTGCAGCAGGCCCGCGTAGACGCCGTCGGCCGGGATGGCGGTGTGCGGCAGGGTCTCCACGTTGGCGGTGGGGAAGCCCAGTTCACGGCCGCGCTGGGCACCGCGTACGACGACGCCCTCGACGCGGTGCGGGCGCCCCAGGACCTCCCGCGCACCGGCCACATCGCCCTCGGCGACCAGCCCGCGGGCGAGCGTGGAGGAGAACGGCTTGCCGCCGCCCGCCGCGCCGCTCTCGTAGAGGTCGATGACCTCCACCGTGTAGTCGTAGGTGGTGCCGAGTTCGGTGAGGGTGGCGACGGTGCCGGTCGCCTTGTGCCCGAAGCGGAAGTTGGGGCCCTCGACGACGACCTGGGCGTGCAGCTTGTCGACCAGCACCTTGACCACGAAGTCGGCCGGCGCCAGCTTCGAGAACTCCTTGGTGAACGGCAGGACCAGCACCGCGTCCACGCCCAGCCCGGCCATCAGCTCCGCGCGCCGGTGGTGCGGCGCGAGCAGCGGCGGGTGGGTGCCGGGCCGCACGACCTCGCTCGGGTGCGGGTCGAAGGTGACGACCACCGCCGGAATCCCCAGCTCACGGGCCCGCTCGACGGCCTTCCCGATGATCAATTGGTGGCCGCGGTGCACTCCGTCGTACGAGCCGATGGTGACGACGCTGCGTCCCCAGCCCTCGGGGATGTCCTCCAAGCCACGCCAGCGCTGCACTGTGCCCGCTCCTCGCCCGAACTCTCGGTCAGTCCTGTGCGCCACTTCGGCATGGCGCAGGTCTAAGACTGCCATGCCGCGGGCGGTGGTTCGTGCGAAGGGTGGCCCAGGGGCGGTCCGGTGGAGCTCCGGGGGCCGGGCGGCGGCGGGCGGTCCGCGCCGGGGCACCGCTCAGCGGTGCGCCGCGGCGAGCGTCTCGCGGGCGCCGGGCCCCACCACCGCCGCCCACTCCCCCGGCTCCGCCGCGACCCAGTCCCGCACCCGCCGCGCGAAGCCGGGCAGCCGGCCGCCCAGCTCCGCCAGGCACCGGTCGAAGCAGGCCGCGCCCTCCGGCGTACGGACCAGCAGCATCCCGGTGCGGTGCACCAGCTCCCGGGTGCGGGCCTCCGGCCGCCGCTCCGCGCCCTCGGCGGCCGCCCGCAGCAGCGCCTCCAGCACCCGGGGGTCCCGCCCCTCCTGTGCGTATGCGCCGCGCGGGGCCGCGTACGACGCCTCGCGGGTGAGCAGCACCTCCAGCAGGTCGCGGCGGAGCGGGGCCGAGTCCGGGGAGCCCGGCTCGGCCAGGACGGCGGCGAGAGCGCAGCGGACCGGCGCGGGGAATCCGGTCAGCAGCTCCACGGCGAGCGGGCCGAGCGCGGCGCGGGCGGCCGGACCACGCTCCAGACGGTGGGCGACGAACTCCGCGACCGGGCGGGCCGCGCGGTCCGGGCAGTGCCCGGCATAGGCGCGGACCAGGGCGGCGGCGGGGGCGACGAGCTCCGGCGCGTCCAGCCCGGCCAGCATGCGCAGCAGCGCGGCCGCCACCGGCGGGCCCTCGTCGCCGACGAGCCTGGCCCGGAAGGCGGCCAGCACCGTCTGGGCATGGTCGGTGAGGGCGGCCCTGAAGGCCGTCGGGGGCAGCTGCGGATCCCCGGCGACGAAGCGGGCCAGCGCCCGCTCCAGGAAGTGCGGCCGGGTCGCCGCGTCGGCCACCAGGAGGGCGAGGGCGAAGCCGTGGTGGGCCTCGTCGGCGGGCCGGGAGAGGAGGTGCAGGGCGGCCCGGCGCAGGAGTGCGCGGTCGGCTTCGGCGGTGGTGTGCGGGGCCGTCCGCAGCCCGTAGGAGAGGGCCGCGAGGCGGCGCTGGGGGAGCTCGTCGTGCGCCCAGCGGTCGACCGCCCGGCACAGCGCGGACGGCTCGTCCTCGGCGAGCGCGGCCAGCAGCTCATCGCCCCTGGGGTGCGCGGCCGCCACCAGCGCCTCCATGAGCGCGTCCAGCGCCCCCCGGCGGTGGGTGTGCAGCAGGGCCTGCGCGGCGGCGGCGACGGTGATCTCGCGGGGGGCGGGGCGTGCGGGACGGGCCCGGCCCGTCGTCGCGGTGCCGCGGCGGGGCAGCGGGCGGGTGTCGTCGAACCAGCCGCACAGCAGGGGCTGGATCCGCTCGGGGTGCGCGCGCAGCAGATCGGCGGCGGCGTCGAGGAAGCGCGTCGGCGGCGGGGCGGCGGACTCCCCGGGCGCCGTCCCCGCGGTGGTCTCCCCCGGGGCGGGGTGGAGGCGTACCTGTGGCGGCTCCGCGAAGGGGTGGCCACCGGGGGACGGGGCGGCGCCGTCCGGCGCGCCGGCCCGCGCCGGTGGCCCGTCGGCCGGCAGCAGGCGGCGCAGCAGATCCATCCGGTCCTCGTCCGCCAGCGCCAGCTGCGCCCAGAACCACGGGCCGAACGCCGTCAGGCCCGTACGGGCGAAGCCGCCCGCCCGCAGGGAGCGTTCGGTGATCCGGTCGGCGAGCAGCCGCAGCACACCGGCGTACGGCGTGGCGTCGGGCGTGCGGAGCAGTACGCCGGCCAGGGCCTGTGCGGCCCACCGGCGGGCGTCCGCGGCCTGCCCGGCCGCCGGTTCGTCGGGGGCGGTGGCCAGTGGCACCAACTCCGCGAGCCGGAAGGTCAGTTGGACCGTTCCCGCGCGCCGGGCGAGCCGCAGCAGCGCCTCCACGGCCGGTCCGATGCGGTGTCCGCCGGGGACGGGCAGCAGGTCGGGGTCGGCATGGGCGCCCTGCAGCCACTGTGCGAACTCCTCGTGCGCGAAGCGGTATCCGGGGCCGGCCGGGACCAGCAGGCCCTCGGCGAGCACCGCGCCGGCCCAGCCGGACTGCGCGGGAAAGACCTCCTCGAAGGCCGCCGCGTCCAGCGCGCCCGGTCCGGAGCCCAGACAGCGGCGGGCCGCCTCGTGCACCTGGCCGGCGACCTGGGCGGCCAGGCGGCGTACGGCGGTGCCCTGGGGAACCGGCCGGTGTGCGGCTGTGATCCGTACGGCGATCCGCAGGCACACCAGGTCCAGATAGGCGTCGAAGATCTGGTGCCGGTCGGGGGAGCCGAGGAGCGCCGGCCCGTCGGTGCCCGGTCCGTCGGTGCCCAGCCCGTCGGTGCCCAGTCCGCCGGCGCCCAGTCCGCCGGTGCCCGGCCCGTCGGCGCCCGGTCCGTCCTCGTCGCCCTCGGTGAGCGCGTCCCGGACCTCCGCGAGCAGCCGCAGCGCCAGCGGGTGCCGGGCGTCGGGCGCGGCCGGGGCGCCGGGCGGCAGCCCGTAGCCGCGGCGGGCGCGCTCCGCCGCCTCCTCGGGCAGGTCGCCGATGCCCGCGCAGGGGGGCAGCGCGGGAACCGGGTGGTGCGGGCGGTGCAGCAGGCCGGGCGGGAAGAGCACCCCGGCCCGCTCCCAGTACTCGGGGCGGCAGGCGAGGACCAGCCGCACCCCGGCCGTCCGCAGCCAGTCGGCCGTCGCGGTGGTCCAGGCGGCCAGCCGCTCGTGCTGCGCCAGCTCCGCGGGCATCTCCTCCGGTGCGTCGAGGAGCACCAGCAGCGGGCGGCCGGCCGTGGCGGCGAGCCGGGCCAGCGCGTCGGGGGTGGTGTCCGCCGGGTCGCCGGCCGTACGGCCCGACGCGGCCAGTGTCCGGCCCGCGGAGCGCAGCGCCCGCTCGACGGCGGCGGGCAGGCCCTCGTCGCCGGCCCGCAGCTCCGCGCCGCGCAGCAGGACCGTCGGTGCCGCCTGCGGGCCCTTCGCGCGGCGGGCGGCGAGCCGTTCGAGCTCCGTGCTCCGCCCGGTCCCCGGGGCGCCCACCAGCGCCAGTACCGGTGCCCCGGCCGTCCCGCCGTCCTCCAGGAAACGCGCGAACTCCGCCCGCAGGCCGGGCCGTTCCACCGGTTCGCGCCAGCGGTGCGGCCGCTTCGCCGGGCCGGTGCGGACCCCGGTGAGCCGCAGCGCTCCGGCCGGGTTCAGCTCACTGCCGTAGGCGGGGACGCTCGCCCCGTTGCGGGCCAGCAGCGCGGCGAGCGCGCCCTGGGGCGCGGCCTCGGCGACCGCGCGCAGCGGGATCGCGAAGCCGCCCGCCCGGCGCCCGGTGTGCAGCGCGGTGCCCAGTACGCCGAGGACCACGCCGGTCCGGGCGTCCAGCAGCGGTCCGCCGACCGCCGGGCCGCCCAGCCGCAGCGCCTCCCGGCCGCCCGCGCACAGGCCCAGCTCCAGGGCCTCGTCGAGGAGACGGACCCGGTCCGTGGCCGTGTACGCCACCCCGGAGGCCGGTCCGACGACCGTGCCGTCGAGCCAGCCGCCCGCCCAGAGACGGGCGGCGGTGCCGGCCGCCGGGCGGCCCGCGGCGATGGGCAGCGGCGCCAGTCCGCACTGCCGGAAGCCGTCGGTCCGTACGAGGGCGAGCCCGGCCTCCGGGAGGGGGGTGATGTCGGCAGGCTCCACCTGGCGGGGCCGTGCCGCCTCAGCGCCCGCGGCCGTGGCGGTGGACCGCATCATGGGCTGCAGCACCAGCCGCTCCGCCCCGTCCACCGCCTCGTGGCTGGTGACGACCGTGCCGTCGTGGTCCGCCAGGAACCCCGTCCCACGCGTCCGACCTGCCAGATCGCGGATGCGCACCAGTGCCATGTCCGCATCGGCAGCCAGCAACGCCATTACCGATTCCTCCCGCCCTGTCCCGTATCACGACGGTAAGCAGGTGGTGATCGTCCCGGCAGGGCGCCCTGTGAACGCGCCCCCGTCCGCGCCTTGATTCACTCCGAGCGCCTCACCGAATGAGTGAATGGCCCAGATGCCCTGGATAGAGATCAAGCGGAGGGGGATGGTGGAGCGCGGACCGGTGCTCCGTGCCTGTGCCGGACGGCCCGCGTTCCACCACCATCCCCGGGCGGCTGCCTAGACGGCGAACACCGCGAGGCTCTTGGCCTTCCCGCCCTGGTTCTCCACCAGCGCCAGGAACCGGCCGTCCGGCCCGAAGGCCGCGACCGGACCGTTGCCCTCGAAGCGGGGCATGGCGATCCGCGCGCCGTTGAGGAGCAGCCGGGCCTGCGCCTCCGTGACGGCCCAGCGGGTGAACGCCGCCTCGGCCGCCTCGCCGATCGGCATGACCGGCAGTCCGCCGCCCTCGGGGTCGTCCACCGCGGCCTGCAGCTGTTCCAGGGTGCGCGCCCGGTCCAGCTTGTACGGGCCGACGCGGGTGCGGCGCAGCGCCGTCAGATGCCCGCCGACGCCCAGCCCGGCGCCCAGGTCGCGGGCGAGCGCGCGGATGTACGTACCGGAGGAGCACTCGACGGAGACCAGCAGATCGGTCACCGGCGTACCGTCGTCGGCCTCGGCCTCGTGCGCGGAGTGCACCACGAAGGAGGAGACGGTGACCGGGCGGGCCGGGATCTCCACGTCCTCGCCCTCGCGGACCCGTGAGTAGGACCGCTTGCCGTTGATCTTGATGGCGCTGACCTTCGACGGGACCTGCATGATCGCGCCGGACAGGGCCGCGACACCGGCGTCGATGTCCTCGCGGGCGATGCCGTGCGCCGCCTTGGACGCCGTGATCTCGCCCTCGGCGTCGTCGGTGACCGTGGTCTGGCCCAGCCGGATCGTGCCGACGTACTCCTTCTCCGTCAGCGCGAGGTGGCCGAGGAGCTTCGTGGCCCGCTCCAGGCCCAGGACGAGGACGCCGGTCGCCATCGGGTCGAGGGTGCCGGCGTGCCCGACCCGGCGGGTGCGGGCCATACCGCGCATCTTCGCCACGACGTCGTGCGAAGTGAAGCCGGCGGGCTTGTCGACGATGACCAGCCCGCCCGGCTTGTTGCTCTCACGCTTCATTCTGCCGCGGTGCCCTCGTCGTCCTCGTCGTCGCCCGGCTTGCGGTACGGGTCGGCCTCGCCGGCGTACTGGGCGCCGGAGGAGACCTGGCGCACCTGGGCGTCCGAGGCCCGTGCCTTGTCGAGCAGGTCCTCGATCGTCCTGGCGTTCTCCGGCAGGGCGTCGGCCACGAACGCCAGGGTCGGCGTGAACTTGGTGCCCGCCGCGGCGCCGACCGCGGAGCGCAGCATGCCCTTGGCGCTCTCCAGGCCGGCGGCGGCGCTGGCACGGTCCGCGTCATCGCCGTAGACCGTGTAGAAGACCGTAGCCTCCCGCAGGTCGCCGGTGACCCGGGTGTCCGTGATGGTCACATGCGAACCGAGCCGCGGGTCCTTGATTCCGCGCTGCAGCTTCTGGGCGACCACCTCCCGGATGAGGTCCGCCAGCTTCTTCGCCCGCGCATTGTCGGCCACTGGTCCGTCTCCTTCTTGTCTTTCACAATTGTGCTTCCACCGGCGGCGACGTGCCCCGGCAGCGGGTCAGTCGTCATCGCCGTGCAGCCGCCGGCGTGCCGACAGCAGCTCCACTTCGGGCCGTGCGGCGACCAGGCGCTCGCAGCGGTCCATGACTTCGGTGAGGTGCCCCACGTCCCCGGACACCACCGCCAGGCCGATGCGGGCCCTGCGGTAGAGGTCCTGGTCCCCGACCTCCGCGACGCTCACCGCGTACTTGCGGTGCAGCTCTGCGACGATCGGGCGGACGATGGAGCGCTTCTCCTTCAGCGACCGTACGTCGCCGAGGAGCAGGTCGAAGGACAGTGTCCCTACGTACATGCAAGACGGGTCAAGCCACCCGTGGGGCCTTGGGGGCGTCTCCCCGCGTCGGCTGGGGAGTACGTGTCATTTCGAACCGTACACGCAACGGCCGGGGCCGATCGACGGAGTTTACGCTCCGCCGACCGGCCCCGGATGGTCGCTGCGCGATCAGCCGCGCGGCTTCTCCCGCATCTCGTAGGTCGCGATGACGTCGTCGACCTTGATGTCGTTGAAGTTTCCGAGGTTGATACCGCCCTCGAAGCCTTCGCGGATCTCGGTGACGTCGTCCTTGAAGCGACGCAGACCCTGGATGTTGAGGTCCTCCGCGACCACCTTGCCGTCGCGGATGAGGCGCGCCTTGGTGTTGCGCTTGACCTCGCCGGAGCGGATGAGCACACCCGCGATGTTGCCGAGCTTGGACGAGCGGAAGATCTCGCGGATCTCGGCCGTACCGAGCTCGACCTCCTCGTACTCCGGCTTGAGCATGCCCTTGAGGGCCGCCTCGATCTCCTCGATCGCCTGGTAGATGACCGAGTAGTAGCGGACGTCGACGCCCTCGCGCTCGGCCATCTGCGTGGCGCGGCCCTCGGCCCGCACGTTGAAGCCGATGACGATCGCGTCGGAGCCGGACGCCAGGTTGATGTCCGTCTCGGTGACCGCACCGACGCCGCGGTGCAGCACCCGGATGTCGACCTCTTCGCCGACGTCGAGCTGGAGCAGCGAGGACTCCAGGGCCTCGACGGAACCAGAAGCGTCACCCTTGATGATGAGGTTGAGCTGCTGGACCTCGCCGGCCTTGAGCACCTTGTCGAGGTCCTCGAGGGACACCCGGCGGGTGCGCTTGGCGAAGGCCGCGTTGCGCTCGCGCGCCGCGCGCTTCTCGGCGATCTGACGGGCCGTACGGTCCTCGTCGACGACCAGGAAGTTGTCGCCGGCACCCGGGACGTTGGTCAGACCCAGGACCAGGACGGGGGTCGACGGACCCGCTTCCTCGACGTTGTTGCCCTTGTCGTCGAACATCGCGCGGACCCGGCCGTACGCGTCACCGGCGACCATCGTGTCACCGACGCGGAGGGTACCGCGCTGGACGAGGACGGTGGCCACGGCGCCGCGGCCACGGTCGAGGTGCGCCTCGATCGCGATGCCCTGTGCGTCCTGCTCCGCGTTGGCCCGCAGGTCGAGCGCGGCGTCCGCGGTCAGGACCACGGCCTCCAGCAGGGATTCGATGTGCAGACCCTGCTTGGCGGAGATGTCGACGAACATGGTGTCGCCGCCGTACTCCTCGGCCACCAGGCCGTACTCGGTCAGCTGACCGCGCACCTTGGTCGGGTCGGCACCCTCGACGTCGATCTTGTTGACCGCGACCACGATCGGCACGTCGGCCGCCTTGGCGTGGTTGAGGGCCTCGATCGTCTGCGGCATGACACCGTCGTTGGCCGCCACCACGAGGATCGCGATGTCGGTCGACTTGGCACCACGGGCACGCATGGCGGTGAACGCCTCGTGACCGGGGGTGTCGATGAAGGTGATGCGCCGCTCTTCGTCGTTGACCTCGGTCGCGACCTGGTAGGCACCGATGTGCTGGGTGATGCCGCCGGCCTCGCCCGCGATGACGTTCGTCTTGCGGATCGCGTCCAGCAGTCGCGTCTTACCGTGGTCGACGTGACCCATGACGGTCACCACCGGCGGACGCGCGACGAGCATCTCCTCGCCGCCCTCGTTCTCACCGAAGTCGATGTCGAAGGACTCGAGCAGCTCGCGGTCCTCCTCCTCCGGGCTGACGATCTCGACGACGTAGTTCATCTCGTCGGCGAGCAGCTGCAGCGTCTCGTCGGAGACGGACTGGGTCGCGGTGACCATCTCGCCCAGGTTCAGCATGACCTGGACCAGCGACGCCGGGTTGGCGTTGATCTTCTCCGCGAAGTCCGTCAGCGAGGCACCGCGCGACAGGCGAACCGTCGCGCCGTTGCCGCGCGGCAGCATGATGCCGCCGACCGACGGGGCCTGCATGGCCTCGTACTCCTGACGGCGCTGCCGCTTCGACTTGCGACCGCGACGCGCCGGACCGCCGGGACGGCCGAACGCACCCTGCGTGCCACCACGGCCACCGGGGCCGCCGGGACGACCGCCGAAGCCGGGACGACCGCCGCCGAAGCCACCGCCGCCGCCACCGGGGCCGCCGCCACCGGGACGACCGGCGAAGCCGCCGCCGGCACCCGGACGACCGCCGCCGCCACCGCCGGGACGGCCGGCGAAGCCGCCGCCGCCACCGGGACGACCGCCGCCGCCGGGACGACCGGCACCGCCGGGACCACGGCCGCCGCCACCGGGGCCCGGACGCGGGCCGGCAGCCGGACGCTGCGGCATCATGCCCGGGTTGGGGCGGTTACCGCCGCCGGGACGCGGACCGGCGCCGCCGCCGGGAGCCGCACCCTGCGGACGGGGCATGCCACCGGGGGTCGGACGCGCGCCGCCCTGGCCCTGGGGGCGGGGGCCACCCTGGCCGCCGCCCTGCGGACGCGGGCCGCCGGGGCCGCCCTGGCCGCCGGGACGCGGGGCGCCACCGGGACGGGGGGCCTGCGGACGGGCCATGCCCGTGGAGCCGCTGGAGGTGAAGGGGTTGTTGCCCGGACGGGGTCCGGACGGACGGCCGCCGGGACGCGGGGCCGGACGCTCGCCGCCGGGACGCGGGGCGTTGCCACGGCCACCCTGACCGCCCGCACCTGCCGCCGGACGGGCGGGGCGCGGACCGGGGGTGCCGGGGCGGGCAGCCGACGGGCCGGCGGGAGCCGCCGGCGCGGACGGCGGAGCCTGGAACTCGGGCTGCGCGGGGGCGGCCGGAGCGGGCTTGGGGGCCGCGGGGCGCGCCGGGGTGGGGCGCGGGCCCGGGGTGGGGCCGGCGGCGGGAGTGCTCTTGGGGGCCACGGGGGTCACCGGGGCCTCGGGGGTTGCCGGAGCCGCGGGGCCCGGCTTGGGGGCGCCCGGCTTCGGCGCAGCAGGACGTGCCGCCTGCGCCGGAGAGGGCGCCGACGGCTTCGCGGGGGCCGACTTGCGCGGCGCCGCGGGCTTCCCGGCGGCGCGGCCGCTGCCGCTGCCTGCCTGGAACGCGTCGGTCAGCTTGCGAACAACCGGCGCCTCGATCGTCGAGGACGCCGAACGGACGAATTCACCAAGTTCTTGGAGCTTGGCCATGACGACCTTGCTCTCAACGCCGAACTCCTTGGCGAGTTCGTATACCCGGACCTTAGCCACTTCGCTCCTTCTAGGTCCGGGGTGTCCACCGGACCGTCGCTACTTCATGGGCGTACTCATCGCGTACTCATCGAGTGCTCATCGCAATCTCGACCTACTTCCGACTCGCGAGGTACCTGACCGCACGGTTTTCCGTGCGCTGTGCGTTCTTGCTGTGCGTTATTGCAATGGGCGGCTTCAACCAGCGCCCCGTTCGAGGAACCGACGCACATCCGTCGTGTCGAACGGTCCCCGGCCCCGAAAGGCCCGGGGGAACGCCCGGCGGCGAACCGCCAGGTCGAGGCAGACCAGTGTCGGGTGCACATAAGCACCCCGGCCGGGCAGCGTACCGCGCCGATCGGGGACACACTCACCCTCGATCTCCACGATGCGCAGCAAATCGCCCTTGGCCGCTCGCTCCCGGCATCCCAGACACGTGCGCTCAGGGCATGCGCGGGCATGCGTCCGGCCAGACACTGCTTAAGTCTACCTCCCCGCGCCGACCCCACCCCGATGGGGTAAAGGACGGAGCGCTGCTCAGAATTCCCGGCCCAGCGCCGCGGCACCACCGATTTTCCGGAGGCCGCGACGCGGGCCGGCTACTACGGGTGATCTCAGCCCTGCGGCGCGTGCTGCTCGGTGTCCGGGCGGATGTCGATCCGCCAGCCGGTCAGCCGGGCGGCAAGCCGGGCATTCTGCCCTTCCTTGCCGATGGCCAGTGACAGCTGGTAGTCGGGAACCGTGACCCGGGCGGAGCGCGCCGCCAGGTCCACGACCTCGACCTTGCTGACCCGGGCCGGCGACAGCGCGTTCGCGACCAGCTCGGCCGGATCGTCCGACCAGTCCACGATGTCGATCTTCTCGCCGTGCAGCTCGGCCATCACGGCGCGCACCCGCCCGCCCATCGGCCCGATGCACGCGCCCTTGGCGTTGAGCCCCGAACGCGTGGACCGTACGGCGATCTTCGTACGGTGGCCGGCCTCGCGGGCGATGGCGGCGATCTCCACCGAGCCGTCCGCGATCTCCGGCACCTCCATGGCGAAGAGCTTCTTCACCAGATTGGGGTGCGTACGCGACAGCGTCACGGACGGTCCGCGCACGCCCTTGACCACCCGGACGACGTACGACCGGAGCCGTGTGCCGTGGGCGTAGTCCTCACCGGGGACCTGCTCCTGCACCGGCAGGATGGCCTCCAGCCGGCCGATGTCGACCAGGACGTTCTTGGGGTCCTTGCCCTGCTGGACGACGCCGGTGACGACATCGCCCTCCCGCCCGGCGTACTCGCCGAAGGTGATCTCCTCCTCGGCGTCCCGCAGGCGCTGCAGGATGACCTGCTTGGCGGTGGTCGCCGCGATCCGCCCGAAGCCGGAGGGGGTGTCGTCGAACTCGCGCGGCTCGGCGCCCTCCTCCAGGTCCTCCGGGTCCTCCTTCGCCCACACCGTCACATGGCCGGTGCTGCGGTCCAGCTCCACCCGCGCCCGCCGGCGGCTGCCCTCGGTGCGGTGGTAAGCGATGAGGAGGGCCGACTCGATCGCCTCGACCAGCAGGTCGAACGAGATCTCCTTCTCCCGCACCAGCCCCCTCAGGGCACTCATGTCGATGTCCACGGCTACGCCTCCTCCTTGTTCTCGTCGATCTTCTCGTCACGCTGCGCGTCGCGCTTGTCGGCCTTGTCGGGCTTACGGCTGAATTCCAGCTCGACGCGCGCCTTGGCGATCTCGTCGAACAAGACCCGGCGTGCGGTCGGCTTGCGGCCCTTGACACCCGGCACCTCGAGATCGAGTCCGTCGTCGTCGACGGCGGTGATCCGGGCCACCAGTTCTCCGGCCCCTGCCGCATCGGTCAGTTGGGCCTTGATGAGGCGGCCGACGGCGCGGCGGTAGTGCCGCAGCTCGGTCAGCGGCCGGTCGGCGCCCGGCGAGGTGACCTCGAGGGTGTACGGCGCGCCGCCCATCACATCGGAGTCGTCCAGGACCTGGGAGGCCTCGCGGCTGAGCTCGGCGCACTCGTCCAGCTGGACGCCCTCGTCGGAATCGACCACGATCCTCAGCACCCGCCGCTTGCCCGCCGGTGTCACCTCGATCTCTTCCAGATCCAGGTCTCGGGCGGCGACGAGCGGTTCAAGCAGTCCGCGCAGCCTCTCGCTCTGGGTGGTGCTCATCCGGGTGACTCCTCGGCCGCGTGTGCTGTTGTGGTTAGGTCGCGTGTCGGGTCAAAGCCTATCGGTTCCGGCGGGGTACTGACGATTCGGCGGGTGGTCACGGATACTCTCGCCTGCGGTGATCACAACGGAAGACCCCGGGAAGTGCAACGTGCCGAAAGTGGCGCTCACACGCAGAAGGACCCTGCTGGCCGGTGCCGCCCTCGGGGGCGCCGCGCTGCTCACCGGCTGCTCCGAGGACGACGGCCCCGACCGGGACGAGGACTCCTTCGCCGCCGACCGGCTGCGCGAGCGCGCCGCCCGCGACAGCACCGCGCTGCTGGCGCGCTACGACGCGACGCTCGCCGCGCACCCCGCCCTGGAGGAGCGGCTGCGCCCGCTGCGCTCCGAAGTGGCCCGGCACGCACGGGCGTTCACCGGGCAGGACGCCGCCCCCTCCCCCAGCGGCGCCCCCTCCCGGGCGCCGGCGCGCGAGGCCGCCGCGCCCTCGGTGCCCGGCGACGAGAAGGCCGCCCGCGGCGCCCTCGCCGACGCGGAGCGCAGGCTCGCCGACGCCCGGGCCAAGGAGCTGCTCACCGCGTCGCCCGAGCTGGCCCGGCTGCTCGCCTCGGTGGCCGCCTCCGGTGCGGCGCACGCGTATCTGCTGTCGGAGCCGGCCGGATGACGGGCCGCGGCACGGCGGCACGGACGGCACGGACGGCACGGACCAGGGAAGGGGCGCAGGCATGAGCACGAGGACAACCGAACGCGGCGGACGAGCGCGGCGCGACGGCGACGGCGAGCGGGACGAGCTGACGGCCGTACAGGCGGCGCTGGCCGCCGAGCACGCGGCGGTCTACGGCTACGGCGTCGTCGGCGGCCGGATCGCCGCCGACCGGCGCAAGGAGGCGCTGGAGGCGTACGACGCACATCGTGCGCGCCGGGACGCACTGCACCGCGAGGTACGCGACCTGGGCGGCACCCCGCGGGCCGCGGCCGCCGCCTACGCGCTGCCCTTCCCGGTCCCCGACGCGGCCGCCGCGACCCGCCTGGCGGCCGAACTGGAGGACCGGCTGGCCGCCGTCTACGCGGACCTCGTACGGGCCGGCGGCAGGGCCCGGCGCCGGGAGGCGGCCGCCGCGCTGCGCGAGGCGGCGGTCCGGGCGGTGCGCTGGCGCGGCGGCGGCGTAGCCTTCCCTGGGCTCGTGGAGCGGGCCGCGGCCGCCGCCCCGTCCGGCTCCGCGAGCGCCTCCGCGGGCGCGCTCTGAACGACCGGCGGACTCCGCCCAGGATGACGGGTGGGGCCATCGCGGACCTCCGCCACGGCCCCCCGTGAAGGGACAGCTCACGCATGGCAACAGCACCCATCGAACCGCCGCAGCGGTTGGTGAGTTCGCTGAGCGGCGCTCCGGAGAGCCCCGCGCAGGAGTGGCTGCACGCGCTCCCGACGCTGGTTCAGCAGCTGCTGGACGCCTGGGAGCTGACGCTGGAACGGGTGCACGCCCCCGGTGGCCGCAGCAGCCTGCTGGCGCTCGTACGGCAGCAGGACGGCACCCCCGCGGCGCTGAAGGTCCCGGTGCCGGGCCGGCACCGCGCGCACGAGGCGGCCGCGCTGGAGACCTGGGACGGCTGGGGCGCGGTACGGCTCCTGCGGTCCGACGACGCGAGCGGCGCACTGCTGCTGGAGCGGCTGCACAGCGCGGTCTCGCTGCGCTCGCTGCCGGAGGCCAAGGCGCTGCTGGAGGCGGCCGGCACGGTGCGCCGCCTGTGGGTGGCGCCCGGCCAGGACCACCCTTTCGAGACGCTGGCCGACCGTACGCAGGAGGCGGTACAGGCGCTGCGCACGGCCGGCGCGCACACCCGGGCGGCCGGCCCGCTGGTCGAGGAGGCACAGGAGCTGCGGCGCGCGCTGCCCGCCGAGTCCGACGAACGGTTTCTGCTCCACGGCGCGTTCCGGCAGGGCAAGGTGCTGGCCGGTGAGCGGGCGCCGTGGCTGGCGGTCGGCCCGGCGCCAGTGGTCGGCGAGCGGGCGTACGACCTGGCGGCGCTGGTGCTGGACCGGTTCGAGGACCTGATGGCCGGCTCCGGAGCGACCGCGGCGGTCCGCCGCCGGGTCGCGAAGCTGGCCGACTCCCTGGACGTGGACCGCGACCGGCTGCGCCACTGGACGCTGTACCGGGCGGTGGACACCGGCGTCCGCGAGGCGGCGGCGGGCGACCGCCGGCGCGGCGAACTGCTGCTGGAGTTCGCGGCCTGGCTGTAGGGCACGGGCACGCGGCGCCTGCGCGAGGGCCCGGGGTGTTTACGCGAACGGGCCGGCCGGGGCGCTCTCGCCCCGGCCGGCCCGTTCGTCCTGCGGCTATGCGCTGAGCCGGGCCACGGCCTCCTCGACCGTCAGCTCCTCGCGCTCGCCGGTGCGCCGGTCCTTGACCTCGACCACGCCCTCGCCGGCGCGCCGGCCGGCGACCACGATGGTCGGGACGCCCAGCAGCTCCGCGTCGGTGAACTTCACGCCCGGCGAGACGCCGGGGCGGTCGTCGACCAGCACCCGCAGGCCCGCGGCGCCGAGCCGCTCGCCGACCTCCAGCGCGAGCTCGGTCTGCTTGGCCTTGCCCGCCGCGACGACGTGCACATCGGCCGGCGCGATCTCCCGCGGCCAGCACAGGCCCTTCTCGTCGTGGGTCTGCTCGGCGAGCGCGGCCACCGCACGGGAGACCCCGATGCCGTACGAGCCCATGGTGACCCGCTCCGGCTTGCCGTTCTGCCCGAGGACGTCGAGCTCGAAGGCGTCCGCGTACTTGCGGCCGAGCTGGAAGATGTGGCCGATCTCGATGGCGCGGTCGATCTTCAGGCCGGTGCCGCACTGGGGGCAGGGGTCGCCGGGCTCGACGACGACCACGTCGAGGTACTCGTCGACCTCGAAGTCACGGCCCGCGACGACGTTGCGGGCGTGCTTGCCCTCCTTGTTGGCGCCGGTGACCCACGCGGTGCCGGAGGCGACCCGGGGGTCGGCGACGTACTTGAACGCCTTGCCCGCCAGGCCCTGCGGGCCCACGTAGCCGCGGACCAGTTCGGGATGGTCCACGAAGTCCTCGGCGGTGACCAGCTCGACGGTGGCCGGGGCGAGGTGCTCGCCGAGCTTGCCCATGTCGACCTCGCGGTCGCCGGGCACGCCCACCGCGACGATCTCGCCGTCGACCTTGACCAGCAGGTTCTTCAGCGTCGCGGAGGCCGGTACGCCGAGGAACTCGGCGAGCGACTCGATGGTCGGGGTGTCGGGGGTGTCCAGCTCCTCGACCGGGCCGTGGCCCGAGCCGTCGACCGGGGCGACCTTGACCGTCACGGCCTCGGTGTTGGCGGCGTAGTCGCACGACGGGCAGTCGACGAAGGTGTCCTCACCGGCCGCGGCGGGCGCCAGGAACTCCTCGGAGGCCGAGCCGCCCATGGCGCCGGAGACGGCGGAGACGATGCGGTAGTCGAGGCCGAGGCGCTCGAAGATCTTCTGGTAGGCCGCGCGGTGCAGCGCGTAGGACTGCGCCAGGCCCTCGTCGGTGGTGTCGAAGCTGTACGAGTCCTTCATGTGGAACTCGCGGCCGCGCAGCACGCCGGAGCGGGGGCGGGCCTCGTCGCGGTACTTGATCTGGATCTGGTAGAGGATCACCGGCAGGTCCTTGTAGGACGTGCACTGGTCCTTGACCGTGAGGGTGAAGATCTCCTCGTGGGTGGGGCCGAGGAGGTAGTCGGCGCCCTTGCGGTCCTTGAGGCGGAAGAGCAGGTCGCCGTACTCCTCCCAGCGGCCGCTGGTCTCGTAGGGCTCCTTGGGCAGCAGGGCCGGCAGCAGGACTTCCTGGCCGCCGATCGCGTCCATCTCCTCGCGGACCACGCGGGAGACGTTCTCCAGGACCTTCATGCCCAGCGGCAGCCACGTCCAGATGCCGGCGGAGGAGCGGCGGACGTACCCGGCGCGGACGAGCAGCTTGTGGCTGGCGGTCTCGGCGTCGGCCGGGTCGTCGCGCAGTGTCTTGATCATCAAGCGGGACATGCGCTGGACCTGTGCGGCGTTGGCCATGGGAGTTTCTCCTGCGTAAGAAAGGTGACTCCCTGGAGGTTAGCTGGAGGGGTGTGGGACACGGAAATGCGTATCCGCTGCGCTTGGCTGGCTTCCCGGGTTTTCGGCTTTCCCGCCGTGGGGGTTGCTGTGGGTTCGCCTGCGGCGGGCCCTTCCGCTGCGCTTTGCCTTGGCCGACGTTTTCGGCTTTCCCGCCGTGGGGGTTTGTCGCCGTTGCGCCTGCGGCGGGCTGGTGCCGCTGCGCGGGGCTGTTCGGCTGCCGGTGGCGGGCCGGAGGGGCAGTGTTTCCGGACTGCTTCGCTTTACG
>NZ_JBSFYC010000114.1:0-16553 GCF_053595675.1 Streptomyces sp. NPDC002446
TCGCGCCTTTCGGCGTGATCACTACTTTAGCGGAATTCCTCGTCGGCACATAATCGCGCCGCGGTCCGAATTTCGGCATGCCGAAATTCTTCCCGTTGAGGGGCCGTGCAGTAGTGGTGTGCCGCGAAGCGGCGGGATGGCTGCCCGGGGCCGGTCGGCTCCGTGGCAACTCGAAGAACTTACACGATCCTATGGGTGCGGCACGACTTGGGGGGGCACTTCCGCGGTGGTTCGAGCCATCCCGGACCGCTAGGCCGCCGGACCGGCGGGCCGAGCGCCGCCGGACCAGTGGGTCGAGCGCCGCCGGACCGGTGGGCCGAGCGCCGCCGTTGGGGCGGCGGTGCACAGCGCCTCGACGGTCTCGGCGGCCCCGTCGGAAGGCTGGAGCAGGTAGAGGACGGTACCGCCCGAGACTGCACAAGAGTCGTTCCTCATAGGGCCGGAGGGGCCCCAGCCCATGCATCACACCTCCAGTACCGGAGATGCCAGCGCCTGGGGCCAGGCGCTCAGGAGCCCTTGGCGGCCGGTTCGAGGATGACGACGCACTCCACATGATGCGTCATCGGGAACAGATCGAACGCCCGCATCCTGCGCACCGCATACCCCGCTCCCGCGAAGTACTTGAGGTCGCGGGCGAGGGCCGCCGGGTCGCAGGCGACGTAGGCGATGCGGCGGGGGGTGAGGGAGGCGAGGTGTTCGACCGTCTTGCGGCCGGCGCCGGCGCGGGGTGGGTCGAGGACGACGAGGTCGACGTCGGTGATGCCGGTGCGGGGGAGGATCGCCTCGACCTTGCCGTGTTCGATGCGGACGCGGTCGAGGTCGGCGAGGTTGTGGCGGGCGTCGTCGACGGCGCGCTTGCCGGATTCGATGCCGAGGACCGCGCCCTTTTCGCCGACGCGTTCGGCGAGGGCGCCGGCGAACAGGCCGACGCCGCAGTAGAGGTCGAGGGCCATCTCGCCCTTCTTGGGCATCAGGCCCTGCATGACGGCCTCGACGAGGAGGTCGGCGGCCTTCGGGTGGACCTGCCAGAAGCCTCCGCTGCCGACCCGCCAGGTGCGGCCGGCGGCGCGTTCGCGGACGAAGGGGCGGCCGTGGACGCGGTGCACGCCGCCGTCCTTCTCCCCCACCCTCATGACCGAGACCGGCTTGTCCAGTTCGACGATGGGCAGGCGGCCGCCGGGGCGCGGGGTGAGGATGACCTGGCGGTCGTGGGAGCCGGTGGCGGCGATCGCCTCGACGGTGGCCATCTGGGGCCAGTCGCGCTTCTCGATGCCCAGTTCCGAGACGCCGGGGGCGGCGATCATGCAGTGGGTGACCGGCTCGACGTCGTGGGAGCGGTGCTTGCGCAGGCCGACGTGGCCGTCGGCGTCGATGGCGTACTGGACGCGGGTGCGCCAGGCCGGTACCTCGCCCTTGGCGACCTTGTCGCCGGGGGCGGGCTCGACGGTGCCGTCCCAGCCGGCGTCCTCGGGAGAGAGGCCGGCCAGGCGCTGGAGCTGTTCGGCGATGACGGCGGACTTCAAGCGGCGCTGGGCGCCGGGGGCGGCGTGCTGCCAGTCGCAGCCGCCGCAGCGGCCGGGGCCGGAGAACGGGCAGGGGGCCTCGACCCGGTCCTTGGAGGCGTCCAGGATCCGCACGGCGTCGGCGCGGAGGTAGCGGGCGCCCTCCTCGCCGTCGGTGACCTTGGCGATCACCCGCTCGCCGGGCAGCGCATGCCGTACGAAGAGGACCTGGCCCTCGTCCGTGCGGGCGATGCAGTGGCCGCCGTGCGCGACCGGGCCGACCTCGACCTCGTACTCCTCGCCGACCAGCGACTTCTTGGGTTCTGCCTGCATGGCGGGAGGGCTCCTGAGGTGGGGTGGTGCCGGGCGGTACGGCGGGACGGGGCGGCGGGACGCCAGCCGTCCATTCTACGTCCCGCCATGCGGTGGCACGTCCGCTCCGGCCTGTGGTGGCCCGGGCCTGTGGCCGGGTGCCCGGCCCCGCGGGACCGGGCCGCGGCCGCTACTTCTTCGTGGCCGCCTTCTCCTTCTTCGGCTGGGCGACCGGCCCGCGGCGCACCGCACCCGGCGCGTTCCACTCCGCGCGCTTGCGGGCGCGCAGCTTGGCGGCCTCGGAGGAGTCCAGCTGCCAGGGCACGGAGGTGACCATGACGCCGGGGGTGAACAGCAGGCGTCCCTTCAGGCGCAGCGCGGACTGGTTGTGCAGCAGGTGCTCGTACCAGTGGCCGACGACGTATTCGGGGATGTAGACGGAGACGGCGTCCCGCGGGCTCTCCCGGCGCAGGGACTTGACGTAGTCGATGATCGGCCGGGTGATCTCGCGGTACGGGGAGGCCAGGACCTTCAGCGGCACCTCGATGCCGCGGCGCTCCCACTCCTCCCGCAGGGCCCTGGTGTCGGCCTGGTCCACGTCGACGCTGACCGCTTCGAGGGTGTCGGAGCGCATCAGCTTGGCGTAGTTCAGGGCGCGCAGGGTGGGCTTGTGGACCTTGGAGACCAGGACGATGGAGTGGACGCGGGAGGGGCGGACGACGTCGTCGTCGGGGGTGTCCTCGGCGGCGATCTCGTCGGCGACCCGGTCGTAGTGGCGGCGGATCGCGGACATCGTCACGAAGAAGATGACCATGCCGAGGAGGGCGACCCAGGCTCCGTGGGTGAACTTCGTCAGCAGGACGACCACGAGCACCAGGCCGGTGAAGAAGGCGCCGAAGGCATTGATGGCGCGCGAGCGGTGCATCCGGCGGCGCTTGGCCGGGTCCTTCTCGGTCAGCAGGTGGCGGTTCCAGTGGCGGACCATGCCGGTCTGGCTGAGCGTGAAGGAGACGAAGACGCCGACGATGTAGAGCTGGATCAGCCTGGTGGAGTCGGCGCCGTAGAGGTAGACGAGTATCGCGGCGGCGCCGGCCAGCAGCACGATGCCGTTGGAGAACGCCAGCCGGTCGCCGCGGGTGTGCAGCTGGCGCGGCAGGTAGCGGTCCTGGGCGAGGATCGAGCCGAGCAGCGGGAAGCCGTTGTAGGCGGTGTTGGCGGCGAGGAAGAGGACCAGGGCGGTGGCGGCGGCGAGGACCACGAACAGGAAGGAGCCGTTGCCGAAGACCGCGGAGGCGACCTGCGAGATGACCGGGTCCTGGGTGTAGCCGGCGCCGACCGGCTTGCCGTGGTCGAGCAGGTCCTTGGCGGGGGTCTCCGCCATCTTGACGTGGGTGACCATCGCCAGGGCGATGATGCCGCAGAACATCGTGACGGCCAGGCCGCCCATGAGGGCCAGCGTCGTGGCGGCGTTCTTGGACTTGGGCTTGCGGAAGGCGGGGACGCCGTTGGAGATCGCCTCGACGCCGGTGAGCGCCGCGCAGCCGGAGGAGAAGGCGCGCAGGAGCAGGAAGACGAGCGCGAGGCCGGCCAGGCCGCCCTGCTCGGCGTGGATGGTGTAGTCGGCGGTGGGGGCCTTCATCGTGTCGCCCATGACCACGGCGCGGATCACGCCCCAGGCGATCATGATGAAGACGCCGGCGACGAAGACGTACGTCGGGATCGCGAAGAGCTTGCCGGACTCCTTGACGCCGCGCAGGTTCATCAACGTCAGCAGCACGATGACGGCGATCGCACAGAGCGTCTTGTGCTCGACGACGAACGGGATCGCGGAGCCCAGATTCTCGATTCCGGAGGAGATCGAGACCGCGACGGTCAGCACATAGTCGACCAGCAGTGCGCTGGCGACGGTGAGGCCGGCCTTGGGGCCGAGGTTGGTGGTGGCGACCTCGTAGTCACCACCGCCGCTCGGGTAGGCGTGCACGTTCTGCCGGTACGACGCGACGACGGTGAACATCAGCACCACGACCGCGACCGCGATCCAGGGGCTGAAGGTGTACGCCGACACTCCCGCGACGGACAGGACGAGCAGCACCTCGCCCGGCGCGTAGGCCACGGAGGAGAGCGGGTCGGAGGCGAAGACGGGGAGTGCGATGCGCTTGGGAAGCAGGGTCTCCCCCAGCTTGTCGCTGCGCAGTGCGCGCCCGATCAAGATCCGTTTGGGCACGTCGGTCAGTTTGGACACCCGAGGATGCTACGGCTTCGTCAAGGCCCATGCCCACCCGCCACCCGCAAGGGCGAGCGGCGCAAAGTGGGGCACCCCACACCTGCCCTGCTCGCGGGCCGGTCCGGGCTCGCGGCCTCCACAGGATCCGCACCTCGCGTGCACGCCGCCCCCGCCGCGGGCCGCCTCCGTGGCATTTGTCACGTCAGCTCTGGCGCGCCCCGGCCCCGGCCGGCCGCGCGCGCCGGGCGTGCAGATCGCCCAGTCCCTGGCGGGTGGCGACCAGCAGCACCCGGTCCTGGGGCCGCAGGACATAGCCGTCCCCCAGCTCGTGCGCCAGGTGTGCCGGCGCCCGCTCACCGGCCGGCTGCGGTGCGGCGGCCGGGGCGTCCGGCTCCGGGGCGTCCGGGGCGGAGGTGTCGACCGCCAGCACCCGCAGCCGCCCCGGCCGCCGCACCTCGGCGACCGTACGGCCCTCCAGCGCGGCATGGCCGCGCACCTCTACCCGGGCCACCAGCAGCACCCGGCGCTCCACCGGGATGGCCCCCAGGATCTGCCGCCCCATCATCGCGCCGGCGAAGGCGGGCGCGGCCAGGAAGGAGGTGCTGCGGCTGCGGGTCAGCGCCCTGGGGTGGGCGGCGCGCAGGGTGCGGTAGACGGCGGTGGCGAACCGGTCGTCGAACAGCCGCAGCGTCACCCTCAGCTGCGGCTTGACCGAGCGGGCGTAGAGCGCGGCCTCCAGATTCGTGGTGTCCTCGCTGGTCAGCGCGAGCAGTGTGGTCGCCCGCTCGATCATCGCGGCCTCCAGGACACCTTCTTGTGTGACGTCCCCCAGGAGGGTCGGCACCCGCAGCCGCCGGGCCGTCGCGATGCCCCGGGCCTCCGGGTCCGCCTCGATGCAGACCACGGGGATGCCCATCTCGTGCAGCCGGGCCAGTACCCGGGTGCCGACCTTGCCCAGGCCCAGCAGCACCACATGTCCGGACAGCCCGCGCGGCGGACGCCGTAGCGCCGAGGCGCTGCGGAACGTCCCCAGGCCCTCGAACGCCGCCGCGACCAGCACCGGCAGCAACAGCAGACCGGTCAGGCCGGACAGCAGCTGAAGGATCTTGCGGGGCAGGGGGGCGCCGATCGCCGGATCGTTGATCGCGAAGAGGTCCAGCAGGGTGAGGTAGGCGGCGTGCACCGGGTTCTCGCCGAGGGTGAGCCAGGAGGCGACGGCCAGCGCCAGCACCGCGCCGACGATCCCGGCCAGCGACCAGCGCAGCCGCCGGGAGAACAGCGAGGCGAGCGGTGCGCCCCGGCCGCGCAGCCAGTGCCGCCGCACCGGCCGCCCTGTATAGGAGACGGTCTCCAGGACGACGGTGCCGCAGCCGGGGGCGGCCGCCGCGGCGTCGTCCGGGAGCAGTACGGGGCCCTCGTCGCCGGCCGCCGGGCCCGGCGCCTGTGCGGAACCGCCGGTAGCGGACGCCGGGTCGGTGACGGCGGACGCGGGGTCGCTGGCGGAGGCCGACAGCAGCGCCAGGGTGCACAGCCCGGGATCGCCGGGCCGGCCCGGAGGTACCGGCGCGCGCTCCACGGCCCGCAGCAGCAGCCCGTCCGCCTCGATGACCTTGCTGGTCCCGGCGACCGCGGTGGCCGCCAGCGCCGGTGCCACGGTGTCGGCGTCGGACAGCACGGTCGTGGAGGCGTCGACCGCCGCGTCCCCGCCGCCCTGGGCGGCCACCGCCGCCGCCTGGTCGAGCAACTCCTCCAGATGCTGGCCGAGTTTGCGGTTGTAGAGCCGGATGACCAGCCGCAGCCGGGGATTGAGCCGGCGGGCGCGCAGCGCGGCGTGGATGTTGAGCTCGTCGTCGTCGTAGACCAGCGCCAGCGCCTCCGCCTCGACGATGCCCGCCGCGCTCAGCGCCGCGTCGTCCGGCTGCGCCGACTCCAGCATCCGCACGGTCTCCTCCGGCGCCTCCGCACTCTCGCCGGGCGCCTCGGGCGGCAGCAGCGCCGTACGCGACATCGCCGCCGAGACCCGGCCGAGCAGCGCGGTGGCCCGGCCGAGCGCGCGGGCCGGCGGCGGGATCCGCGGGCGGTGCGGCTCGCTGGCGGAGGGGACGACCAGCGTCACCCGTTCGCCGTAGACATCCCGGAGCTCGGCGGCGAGCCGGTGCGCGAGCGCGTCGTCGCCGCAGACCACCATGTGCGGGGTAGCGGAGCCCTGTTGGGGCGGAAGAGGCAGGTTGGACACAGCTCGTAGCGTGCCTTACGGGCGCCGCGCGGCGCAGCCCGGCGCCCGGTCCCGTCGTACGGCCGTCCGGTCCGCATCCGGCCGCGGCCTACCGCGCCCCCTACCAGGAGCGGTATTACGGCTACGGTTGTACCGGACCATGGTGCGCCCGGCGCTCCGTTGCCGCACCCGGTCCGTATCGCGAGCTGTGGCTTCGTGTCGGGCTCCGTGTCGCCGGTACTGGGAGAAGAAAGTAGTGAGCAGGGTGTTTGTGCAGGTCAGCGCGCTAGTACAGGGCACGGGGTAATCAGCATGCACATCGTCATCATGGGGTGCGGGCGCGTGGGCTCCGCGCTTGCGCAGACCTTGGAGAGCCAGGGTCACACCATCGCGGTGATCGACCAGGACCCGACGGCGTTCCGCCGCCTGGGCTCGGCCTTCGGCGGCCGCCGGGTGACCGGCGTCGGCTTCGACCAGGACACCCTGCGTGAGGCCGGCATCGAGGAGGCGGGCGCCTTCGCGGCCGTCTCCAGCGGCGACAACTCCAACATCATCGCCGCCCGGGTGGCCCGCGAGATGTTCGGCGTCGAGAACGTCGCGGCCCGTATCTACGACCCGCGTCGCGCCGAGGTCTACCAGCGCCTGGGCATCCCCACCGTCGCCACCGTCCGCTGGACGGCCGACCAGATGCTGCGCCGGCTGCTGCCGTCGGGCGCCGAGCCGCTGTGGCGCGACCCGAGCGGCGGCGTCCAGCTCGCCGAGGTGCACACCGCCCCCTCCTGGGTCGGCCACAAGATCAGCACCCTGCAGGAGGAGACCGGCGTACGCGTCGCCTTCCTCACCCGGCTGGGCGAGGCGATGCTGCCGACCTCGCAGACGGTGCTGCAGGAGGGCGATCTGGTGCATGTGATGATGCGCACCGACGAGGTCGAGAAGGTCGAAGCGGCATTCGCCACGGGTCCCGAGGAGGCGCACGCATGAGGGTCGCGATTGCGGGCGCGGGCGCGGTGGGTCGTTCCATCGCGGGCGAGCTCCTTGAGAACGGTCACGAGATCCTGCTCATCGACAAGGCGCCGACCGCCATCTCGGTCGAGCGGGTGCCGCTGGCGGAGTGGCTGCTGGCCGACGCCTGCGAGATCACCTCGCTCGACGAGGCGGCGCTGCAGCGCTGCAACGTCGTGATCGCGGCGACCGGCGACGACAAGGTCAACCTCGTCGTCTCGCTGCTCGCCAAGACCGAGTACGGCGTGCCGCGGGTGGTCGCCCGGGTCAACAACCCGAAGAACGAGTGGCTGTTCAACGAGGCCTGGGGCGTCGATGTCGCGGTCTCCACGCCGCGTCTGATGTCGGCCCTGGTCGAGGAGGCGGTGAGCGTCGGCGACCTCGTCCGGCTGCTGCGCTTCAGCCACGGCGACGCCAACCTCGTCGAGCTGACGCTGCCGCCCGAGGCCGCGCTGGCCGGCACCCGCGTCGGCGATGTGGCCTGGCCGGAGGACACCTCCCTGGTCACGATCATCCGCGGCACGCGGGTGCTCACGCCGAGCAAGGACGATGTGCTGGAGGCGGGCGACGAGCTGCTGTTCGTCGCGGCCCAGTCGCGTGAGGAGCAGCTGGAGGACCTGCTGTCGGTGCGGCGCGAGGAAGCGTAGAGCCGCAGCTGAAACGCCGGGGCCCGGGAACCGTGTGCGGTTCCCGGGCCCCGGCGTTTCGGCGGTGCGGGCTGTCGCTGCGGCGGTGCCTCAGCGGCGGTGCCGCGGCGCCCCCGGCGGCTGCTCGGCGGCGCTCTGGGCCACGGCGTCCCCGTACACGTCGCCGGCGGCCACGTCCTGGGCCTCGCGTTCGGCGCGGCGCCGCTCCCCGGCCTCCTGCCCGGCCTTCTCCTGCGCCTCCATCTCGGCGAAGACATCGATCGGCGGCGGCGCCTTCGTCAGGAAGACCCAGGTCAGATAGACCGCGAGCAGGAACGGCGGGATCTTCAGCGCGATCAGCACCCAGCCGAGCTGGGTGGTGTCCGCCCACCAGTACAGCGGGAAGAGGATCGCGCACTTGGCGAGCAGGATCAGGCCCCAGGCCCAGCTGGCCTTGGCGTACGCCTTCTTCCGGCCGGGGTTGCGGGTGCGCCAGGAGAGGTTCTCCTTGAAGACCGGGCCCAGGATGAGCCCGATCAGCGGGACCCCGGCGAGCGTGGTGAGGATGTACGCCAGGGCCAGCCCGAGGGTGTACAGCATGCCCGGCAGATAGAAGTCCTTGGCGTTGCCGGTCATCATCGCGAAGATCACGCCGAAGGCCACCCCGAAGACACCGCTGAAGGCGTGCTTGACGGTGTCCTTGCGGATCACGCGGACGGCCGCCAGCACCAGCGAGACGGCCAGCGCGGCGATCGCCGAGATGTGCAGGTCCTTGTTGACCGTGAAGATCGCGACGAACAGCAGACCGGGGGCGACGGTCTCCACCATGCCGCGCACGCCGCCGAACGCCTCGAACAGCGCCGCCTCGGTCACCTGTCTGCCGTGGGCGGCCGCGTCGGCGCCCGGTTGGGGCGAGGGCCCTGCGGAAGCGTCACTGCGGCTGTCGGCATCCGCGTCAGTGGTCGGTCGGTCGTAAGACGTCACCGGCTACTCCTGTCCCAGCGGTCGGAGTTCGTACTTCGGGTTGAAGAGCACCCGGCGTCCGTGGCTCAGCGAGACCCGGCCCGAGGCGATGAGCTTGCGGCCCGGCTCTATCCCGACGATGGAGCGGCGGCCCAGCCACACCACGTCGAGCGCGGCGGAGCCGTCGAACAGCTCCGCCTCGAGCGCGGGCACACCGGCGCGCGGCCGCAGCGTGACATGCCGCAGGGTGCCGGTGACCTTGACTATCTGCCGGTCGTCGCAGTCGCAGATACGGGTGCACCCCGCGTCCTGCGCGTCCTGCTGCAGCTCGGCGGACTGCAGCTCCTCCTCGGAGGAGGACAGCCTGTCGAGCAGCCGGCGGAAGCGACCGGCCGGCTTCTCGGGTCGGGTACCTGCACTCATGAGCCCAGCGTACCGGGGGCCGGGCCGCGGAATCACGGCCCGCGCACGGACCGCGTACGCGCCCCGGGACCAGGCCCCGCCGCGGCCGCCCGCCCCTCACTGCTCGAACCGGTACCCCATCCCCGGCTCCGTGATGTCGCAACCCCCGGGGGCCAACCCCCGGACCCCCGGCCGCGCCCCGCCCCTCACTGCTCGAACCGGTACCCCATCCCCGGCTCCGTGATGAAGTGCTTCGGGTGCGAGGGGTCGCTCTCCAGCTTGCGGCGGAGCTGGGCCATGTAGACCCGCAGATAGTTGGTCTCGGTGCCGTACGAGGGGCCCCAGACCTCCTGGAGCAGCTGCTTCTGGCTGACCAGGCGGCCCGCGTTGCGGACCAGGACCTCCAGGAGGTGCCACTCGGTGGGGGTCAGCCGGATGTCGCGGCCGCCGCGGTTGACCTTCTTGGCGGCGAGGTCGACGGTGAAGCCCTCGGTCTCCACGATCACCTCGTCCTCGGCCGGCCCGGTCGGCTCGGCCCGGCGCACCGCCGCCCGCAGCCGGGCCAGCAGCTCGTCCATGCCGAACGGCTTGGTGACGTAGTCGTCCGCGCCCGCGTCCAGCGCCTCCACCTTCTCGTCGGAGGTCTGCCGCGCCGAGAGCACCAGGATCGGCACCCGCGTCCAGCCCCGCAGCCCCTTGATCACTTCGACCCCGTCCATGTCGGGCAGGCCGAGGTCGAGGACGATGACATCGGGGTGGCGGGCAGCGGCGAGCTTCAGGGCGGTGGCCCCGTCGGGGGCGGCGTCGACCTCGTACTTGCGCGCCTTCAGGTTGATCACGAGGGCGCGGACGATCTGCGGCTCGTCATCGACCACAAGCACCCGGTTCACTGGCGTTCTCCTCGTGGTGTCGTCGTCCCGCGGGCCTGGCCCGCGGGGTGTGTGGTGAGTGTGGTCCGTACGGGCATGAGTCGCTCGCTCATGTCGTGGCCTGGGCCGGAAGGTCGGGCCTGACCGGCGGCCGGCCGGGCGCGGCCCGGAGGGTGAGGACCATCGTCATCCCGCCTCCGGGGGTGTCCTCGGCGGCGAGCGTGCCGCCCATCGCCTCTGCGAAGCCGCGCGCCACGGCGAGGCCCAGGCCCACGCCGGCGCCGCGCGGCGCGTCTCCGTACCGCTGGAACGGCTCGAAGATCCGGTCCTTGGCGCTGTCGGGGACGCCCGGACCGCGGTCGGCGATCCGCAGCTCCACCCGGTCTCCGAGCGCACTGGCCGCGACCAGCACCGTCTCGCCGTTTGGGCTGTACTTGACGGCGTTCTCGACGAGGTTGGCGACCGAACGTTCCAGCAGACCCGGATCGACGGCGACGATCGGCAGCTCCTCGGGGATGTCGAGGGTGACGCTCCCCTCCGGCACGCCGCCCAGTGCCATCGGCACCACCTCGTCGAGATCTATCTCGCGGATCAGCGGCGTGACCGTGCCGGTCTGCAGCCGGGACATGTCCAGGAGATTGCCGACCAGGTGGTCCAGCCGGTCCGCGCCCGCCTCGATGCCCGCCAGCAGCTCCGCCTCGTCCTCCGGGGACCAGGCCACGTCGTCGGAGCGCAGGGAGGTGACGGAGGCCTTGATGCTCGCCAGCGGGGTGCGCAGATCATGGCTGACCGCGGCCAGCAGCGCCGTCCTGATGCGGTTGCCCTCGGCCAGCTCCCGGGCCCGCGCCGCCTCGCCCACCAGCCGCTGCCGGTCCAGTACGACGGCGGCCTGGGCGGCGAACGCCGCCAGCACCCGGCGGTCCTCGGCGGGCAGCACCCGGCCGGTCAGCGCCAGCGCCATGTGGTCGCCCACCGGCATGTCGACGTCCGCGTCCTCGGGACGCAGCAGCGGCCTGCCGTCGTCGGTCTCGCCGGCCCGGCCCGCGCAGGTCCACGGGTCGACGTCGCTGCTGCGCTCCAGCAGCGCCACCGTCTCCATCCCGAAGGTCTCCCGCACCCGCTCCAGCAGGGCGTCCAGTGTCGTCTCACCGCGCAGCACGCTGCCCGCCAGGAAGGACAGGATCTCCGACTCGGCGCGCAGCCTGGCGGCCTGGTGCGTCCGGCGGGCGGCGAGATCCACCACCGAGGCGACGGACACGGCCACCGCGAAGAAGACCACGATGGCGACGATGTTCTTGGGGTCGCTCACCGTGAGGGTGTGCGTGGGCGGGGTGAAGTAGAAGTTCAGCAGCAGCGAGCCGACGGCGGCCGACGCCAGGGCCGGCCGCTGTCCGCCGAGCAGCGCCGCGATGACGGTCAGGAACAGGAACAGCAGTACGTCGTTGGCCAGCCCGGGGCCGTTCTCGATGCCGGTCAGCAGCAGCGTCAGCAGCGCGGGACCGGCCACGCCGACCAGCCAGCCGGCGATGATCCGGGTCCGGCCCAGCCGCGCACCGCGCGCCACGGGCAGCCCCCGGCCCTTGGCGACCTCGTCATGGGTGACGATGTGCACATCGAGATCCGGCCCGGAGTCACGGGCGACGGTCGCGCCCACCCCCGGCCCGAAGACGTACTGCCACGCCTTGCGGCGGCTCGACCCCAGCACGATCTGGGTGGCGTTGACCCCGCGGGCGAACTCCAGCAGCGCGCTCGGTATGTCGTCCCCGATGACGTGGTGGAACGTCCCGCCCAGGTCCTCCACCAGCGTGCGCTGGACGGCGAGTTCCTTGGGTGAGGCCGAGGTCAGCCCGTCGCTGCGGGCTATGTAGACGGCGAGCACCTCGCTGCCCGACCCCTTGGCCGCCATCCGGGCCGCGCGACGGATGAGCGTACGGCCCTCCGGACCGCCGGTCAGGCCGACGACGATGCGCTCACGCGCCTGCCAGGTGGAGCGGATGGAGTGCTCCGCCCGGTACTCCTGGAGGTACTCGTCGACCCGGTCGGCGACCCACAGCAGCGCCAGCTCGCGCAGCGCCGTGAGGTTGCCCGGCCGGAAGTAGTTGGAGAGGGCGGCGTCCACCTTGTCGGACTTGTAGATGTTGCCGTGCGCCATACGGCGGCGAATCGCCTGCGGCGACATGTCGACAAGCTCGATCTGGTCGGCGCGCCGTACGACCTCGTCCGGCACGGTCTCCCGCTGCCGCACACCCGTTATCGACTCGACGACGTCCCCGAGGGACTCCAGGTGCTGGATGTTCACCGTCGAGATCACCGTGATGCCGGCGTCCAGCAGCTCCTCGATGTCCTGCCAGCGCTTGTCGTTGCGCGAACCGGGAACGTTGGTGTGCGCGAGCTCGTCGACCAACGCCACGGCCGGCTTGCGTGCCAGGACCGCGTCCACGTCCATCTCGGTGAAAACCGTGTCGCGGTACTCCAGCTCCCGGCGCTGGATCTGCTCGAGACCGTGCAGCATCACCTCGGTACGGGGGCGGCCGTGGTGCTCGACGAACCCCACGACGACGTCCGTGCCCCGCTCCGCGCGCCGGTGCGCCTCGGACAGCATCGCGTACGTCTTGCCGACGCCCGGTGCCGCGCCGAGGTATATCCGTAGCTTGCCGCGTGCCATGGCCTCATTGTCTTACGTGAAGGCTGCCCCCACCGGGCTGTACCTGCTGCGACCCTACCGACCGCCCAAGGGGACAAAAGCCCCAGGTAACGACTTCGGGCCCGGTCTTGACGCGACTCTGATACGGCCGACGGGCCGGCCGCGGCAGCGGGGCAACAAGGGCGGCGGGCCGCTCCCGACGGAGCCGCCGCAGTGCGGGTGAGCTGCGCAGACCACCCGAATGGGTAGCCGCGCCACCCGCGGGCGGGGCCGCGCGCGACGTACCGCCATACGGCGGCATCGGCGGTGGCGGCCTGCGCTGCCGGCGATACGGGCCGCCCGGTGCGAACGCCCCGTCACGGGCGCCGGTCGGCCGCTGCGCACCTGGCCGGAAAAATACCGTCGCCCGGCCGCCATCCGGCTGCGACCATGCCCCACATGACCGAGGCTCACCCGACCACCGCGCCCACTCCGGCACCGACGCCCGCCGCCCAGGTGCACATCGTGCACACCGCGGACCTGGACGCCGCCACCCTCGCGGCCGTCCGCACCCTCCTCTACGAGGTCTTCGACGACATGACCGCCGAGGACTGGGAGCACGCACTCGGCGGCCTGCACGCCCTGGTCCACGAGAACGGCGAACTGATCGGGCATGCGTCCGTCGTCCAGCGCCGCCTGCTGCACGGCGGCCGGGCGCTGCGCTGCGGATACGTGGAGGGCGTCGGGGTACGTGCGGACCGCCGCGGCCATGGCCATGGGGCCGCCATGATGGAGGCCCTGGAGCGCGTCATCCAAGGCGGCTACGACCTCGGTGCGCTCGGCGCCTCCGACGAGGCCGCGGACTTCTACGCGTCCCGGGGCTGGCAGCGGTGGCGCGGCCGCTCCTGGACCCTCACCCCGGACGGCGTCCGGCGCACCGCCGACGAGGACGGCTGCATCTACGTCCTCCCCACCGCGGACACCCCCCTCGACCTCGATGCCGACCTCACCTGCGACTGGCGCGACGGCGACGTGTGGTGACACCCGGCGGCTCCGGCGACCCGCGTCGTCAGCTCTCGCTCCGCTCCGTGATCAGGCCGTCGTTCAGGCTCAGTACGCGGTCGGCGAGCCCGAGGAGACGGGCGTCATGCGTGGCGACCAGGGCCGTGACTCCCTCGCTGCGGACCACGGCGCGCAGCAGCTCCATCACCTCCCTGCCGGTCTCGGCGTCCAGTTGCCCGGTCGGCTCGTCCGCGAGGAGCAGGGCGGGGCGGTTGGCGAGTGCGCGGGCTATCGCGACGCGCTGCTGCTGGCCGCCGGAGAGCTCCCCGGGCCGCTGCTCCGCGTGGCCGGCGAGGCCCACCAGGGACAGCAGCAGTGCGACGCGCTCCTCTCGCTCGCGCGGCGGGACCTTGCGCAGCCGCAGCGGCACGCCGACGTTCTCGGCGGCGCTCAGTATCGGTATCAGCCCGAAGGACTGGAACACGAAGCCGATGCGGTCGCGCCGCATCTCCAGCAGTCCGCTCTCGCCGAGGCCGGCGAGCGGCGTCCCGTCGACGGTGATCCGTCCGGAGTCCGGGGCGTCCAGGCCGCCTATGAGATGGAGGAGCGTCGTCTTGCCGGATCCCGAGCGGCCGCGCAGGGCGACGAGTTCACCGCGCGGAACCCGGCACGTCACCCCGCGCAGCGCGGGCACGGCGCCGGCGTCGCTGCCGTAGCTGCGGTGCACTTCCTCCACGACGACCATCGCGCCGGTGTGCGGCGGCGCACCGTCCTTGTCATTCATGTCTGATCCCCCACTCCCCCGTTTCGCTCCTGCTTCGGCGGAACCGGCGCCGGCCTGCGGCCCCCCGCGGCCCCCGGCGTCCGACCGCCAACGGCAGTATGCGTACTGCCGAGTTCGGCGGGCAACGCCTGTGGATAACTCTGGATCAGCGCACGCGAACCCCTCGTTCAGCCCGGGTTCTCCGCATGGGTCAGGGTCTCCCAGCCGACGAAGAGGTTGTTGGAGCCGGCCGGTCGCTGCTGTTCGGTCAGCTTCGGGTGTTCGGCATCTCGTGGTGCATCCGGTTGTGCAGTGCGTTGTAGCCGACCTCGGTGACGGGGCCCAGGCCGCGCCTGACGCTGCCGCCGCACAGCCATGACGGCGGCGCGGTGCCCAGCTCGTACCCGGCCTGGAAGCCGAGTGCGTGCCGCAGGCGGTCGGCGACCTCCGGGTACAGGTCCTGGCCCTGGAGGCGGCTGGTCTCGGCGATGTGCGCGATGGCCGACAGGCCGTATCCGGTGTGGGTGAAGTCGCGGCAGGTCTCCTGGGTGAGGCCGTCGACGAACGTGGTCTGCCCCTGCCAGTACTTGATGATCTTGTCGCGGGTGTTCAGCCCGCTGCCCGGTGCGGTCTTGGGCAGATCGCCGTCGGACTTCAGATAGACGTACGCGGGAACCCGGGCGCGGAATCTGGCGACGCCCTTGCCGTAGGAGGCCTTGTCCTCGATGAAGACGGAGATGGCGGCCGGAGCCGCGCTGGACGGGGCGCCTGCCAGGAGACCCGCCGTCAGGGCGCCGAGCAGGACGCCGGAGACGAGGAGGGGCTTTCCGCGCATGGGGGGTGTGCCTTCCTGCCGAGATGCTCGAGGGACGGGAGCTGTTCTCGTACATGAACGACAGGCGTTGACATGAACACCTGCGATGGCTGGCGAACGTAAGGGGAAGCCCTCGCGCCGTCAAGACCCGGCGTCGGAGCGAAAAGGGGGCGGCCCCGGGAAAGAGATCCCGGGGCCGCCCCGAACCGCACCCTGTGCGCTAGCCCTTGTCCTGCCCCTGGCCCTTCGCCAGGTCCTTCAGGGCGATGTTCAACTCCAGGACGTTCACCCGCGGCTCCCCCATGAAGCCGAGGACGCGTCCGTCGGTGTGGTCCTCGACCAGCTGCCGCACCGTGGCCGTGGGCAGGTGGTTCTCCCGGGCGACGGTGGTGGCCTGCAGCCGGGCGTACTCCGGGGAGATGTGCGGGTCGAGGCCGGAACCGGACGAGGTGACGGCATCCGCCGGGACCTTCGACTCGGCCACGCCGTAGGTCTCGGAGACCCACTTCTTGCGCTCGTTGACCGCGTCGATGAGGTCGGTGTTGGTGGCGCCCAGGTTGGAGGCGCCGGAGACCTGGAGGTCGTACTGGGTGTTGACGCCGTTGGCCTTGTTGCTGCCCAGTCCCGCCGAGGGGCGCGGCTGGAAGAACCTCAGGTCCGGGACCGGGTTGCCCTCCTTGTCCTTGCCCTTGTCGTAGCGCTGGCCGATCAGCGAGGAGCCGACGACCCTGCCGTGGGAGCTGACCTCGGACCCGTTGGCCTTGTCGTGGAAGGCCGCCTGTGCCACTCCGGTGACCACCAGCGGGTAGATGACGCCGCAGATCACGGTCAGTACGAGCAGGGCGCGCAGCCCTGCACCGAGCAACCGGGCGGTGTTGCGTACCGAGTTGTTCATGGCATTCACCCGATTCCCGGAATGAGGGAGATGAGCAGATCGATGAGTTTGATGCCGATGAACGGGGCGATCAGACCGCCGAGTCCGTAGACGGCGAGGTTGCGGCGCAGCATCTTGTCGGCGCTGACCGGGCGGTACTGCACGCCCTTGAGGGCCAGCGGGACCAGCGCGACGATGATCAGCGCGTTGAAGATGATGGCCGAGAGGATCGCGGAGTTGGGGCTGGCCAGCCGCATGATGTTGAGGGCGATGGCATCGGGGCCCTCGGCTGTGACAATTCGGGATGCGTGGTCAGCCAGCACTTATCGATTCAGGGCGACGAGTGAGGGCCGCCACCCCGG
>NZ_JBSFYC010000115.1:0-16486 GCF_053595675.1 Streptomyces sp. NPDC002446
GCGGGTGTTGTGTTCCCCCACCGCGGCGGCGCGCCCCGCTCCGGCAGCTGCCGGAGCGGGGCCCGCCGCCTTCCGTGGCGCACGGCCCGTTGCGGATCACCCGGCCGGGTGCGGGTGCGTCGCGGGTCGGGGCGGCGGGTGATTCGCTGGTGACCGTGAAGCCTGCGCACCTCTTCGTCGTCGCCCTGGTCAGCGCGGCCACCCTGGGGGGCACCGCACCCGTCGCGTCGGCCCGGGTCGAGCCGAATCCGGTGGTGGCCGGCCAGCGGGTGAGCATCAGCGACGGCAGGCAGTGCGCGCCGGCGCATGGTGCGCGGGTGGCCTCGACGCTCTTCGGCGCGGTGACGCTGCGGCCGGGCGCCGGCGGTATGGCCGCCGATGCCACGGTCGCCGAGCAGGTCCGGCCGGGGCGCTACCAGGTCACCATCGAATGCGCGCCGGGCGGCGAGAGGTTCACCGAGACCGTGACGGTGCGCAGCGCCCGGGTCGAGGGGGTCAACGTGACCCAGGCGGCCGGCGGCCTGGTGCTGTTCGTACTGGCCGGGGGCGCCGCGTATCTGCTGCGCCGCAGGGCCGGCGGAGGCGCTTAGCACCACCTGTCCCGCTCAGCACCACCACCTGTCCCGCCCTGCCCCGCCCGGCAGCACCGAGGCCCTACCGTGGACGGATGACCGTGCAGCGCGTGGTGTCCCTGGTGCCGTCCCTCACCGAGGCGGTCGCCGCCTGCGCGCCCGAGGCGCTGGTCGGGGTCACGGACTGGTGCAGCCACCCGGCCGGACTGGCCGCCGCGCGCATCGGCGGCACCAAGAACCCCGACGTGAGGCGGATCGCCGGCCTGGCCCCCGACCTCGTGCTCGCGAACGAGGAGGAGAACCGTCCGCAGGACCTGGACGCGCTGCGGACCGCGGGGCTGGAGGTCCTGGTCACCGAGGTACGGACCCTGGACCAGGGGCTGGACGAGCTGCACCGGGTACTCGTCACGGGCTGCGGACTGCCCCGGCCCGACTGGCTCGACGCCGCCGAGGCCGCCTGGCGCGACCTGCCGGTCCGGCCTGTGGAGCGGGCCGCGGTCGTGCCGGTCTGGCGGCGTCCGTGGATGGTGCTCGGCCGGGACACCTTCGCCGGGGACCTCCTGGCCCGTCTGGGCGTACGCAATCTCTACGCCGGCCACGCCGACCGCTATCCGCGGATTCCGCTCGACGCCCTCAACGCCTGTCCGGCCGACCTCGTGGTCCTCCCCGACGAGCCGTACCGCTTCACCGCCGAGGACGGCCCCGAGGCGTTTCCCGGTCTGCCCGCCGCGCTGGTCAGCGGCCGCCATCTGACCTGGTACGGGCCGTCGTTGGCGCAGGCCCCGGCCGTACTGGCGCGGGCGCTGGCGGCGGCCGGGTGAGAGGCATGGCCTGGGGCGGTCCGCCCTAGGGGTGGGGCGAACAGATCCCGTAGGGGATGCGAGGGCCCCCTGCGGGGCCACAACGTGGTGGGGCCGGGCGGTATTCCGCGGGGCCGGGCGGTATTCCGAGGGGCCACGGAGACCGGGAAGACAGCCCCTAGCGGACAGCACCTAGCGGGCAGCCCCTAGCTGGCAGCCCCTAGCGTGCTGCCCCCGGAGGCGGCGACAGCAGCCGGCCGCGGGCCAGGCCCGCGGCGGTGCGGGTGCCGGTGACCGCGACCGCCGCCACCAGGGCGGCGAACAGGGCCACGGCCAGCCAGGTGTACGCGCTCAGGCCGGTGTGCCGGGCCAGGCCCGCCGCGCCCGTGACGCAGGTCCCCAGGGGGAAGGTGAAGCCCCACCAGGTCATCGCGAAGCCCATGCCGTTGCGGAAGGCGCGTACCACCATCGCGGTCGCGATCGCCAGCCAGAGCAGCGCGAAGCCCATCACGGGCACGCCGTAGAGGACCGCGAAGGCGCTCATGGCGTGGGCGTACGACGCGTCCACGGCGCCCGGGGCGACATCGGCGAGGTTGTTCACCGCGGTGGTGGACTGGCCGAGCGGGCCGAGGACGAGGAACAGGGTGGGGGTGAGGGCGAGGGGCAGCGCGCCGTGGTGGATCAGCCGGGACAGCACCAGCGGCAGGACCAGCAAGGTGGCCACCAGGGACACGCCGAAGAGCGCGTAGCAGGCCAGCAGCAGCGCCTCGCGCCCCTGGCCGGGCGGCAGATGGGGGACCAGCGCGGGCCCCAGCGCCGCCGAGACCATGGGGGCGACCAGCGGGAGCAGCCATACGGGGGTGGCGCCGGACGGCTCGATGCGGTGCCGGGTCACCATCAGGTACGGGATCACCGCGGCGCCCGCGAGGCCGATGAGCGTGCCCGCGGTCCACAGGGCGGCGTCGGCGGCCAGCGCGGCCGGCTCGCCGATGACGTCCCGGCCGACCGCCAGGGTGCCGCCGCCGACCGCCATCAGCGCCATGGCCAGGCAGCCGTAGAACGGGGCGACGGCCGGGTCGAGGAGGTGGCGGCGGGCCTGGTCGGGGTGGCGCAGCCAGTGGACGGCGCGGGCGGCCAGCAGCGCCAGCAGCATCAGGGCCGACAGCGCCCAGACGGCCTGGTAGGCGGTGCGCAGGCCGGGTGCCGCGAGCGGAAGGGCCGCGCCGGCGTTGGCGACGATCGCCGTGCCCATGACGCTGGCGTACCAGTTCGGGCCGAGGTGGCGGACCGAGGCGGGGGTACGGGGGGCGGCGGGGGTGGGCCGCGAAGGTGCTTGCACGAGAGTTGCCATACGACCAGCGTGATCGCCCCGCACGGCCGCCACCAGGGACATTGTCTCTATGAGGGCATAAGCTGGGGTTATGTGCAGGGGGAATCATGGGTGAGGATCATGGATGAGGTCCGGCCCGTCTCGTTGTCGCACCGGGTCCCGGACCTCGGTGCGCTGGAGCTGCTGCTCGCGGTCGCCCGGCTCGGCAGTCTGGGGCGGGCCGCCCGCGAGCGGGGCATCAGCCAGCCGGCCGCCAGCAGCCGCCTGCGCTCCATGGAGCGGCAGCTGGGCGTGGCGCTGGTCGAGCGGTCGCCGCGCGGCTCCCGGCTGACGGACGCCGGGGTGCTGGTGACGGACTGGGCGCGACGGGTGGTGGAGGCCGCCGAGGCGCTCGACGCGGGTGCCCAGGCGCTGCGGGGGCGGCGCGACTCCCGGCTGCGGGTCGCCGCGAGCATGACGATCGCCGAGTATCTGCTGCCCGGGTGGCTGATCGCGCTGCGCGCGGAGCTGCCCGGGACGGCCGTCTCGCTGCTGGCCGGGAACTCCAGCGCGGTGGCCGAGCGGCTGTCGCAGGGCGAGGCGGATCTGGGGTTCGTGGAGGGGCTGGACGTCCCGGCCGGGCTGGACGGTGCGGTCGTCGGGCACGACCGGCTAGTCGTCGTCGCCGCGCCGTCGCACCCGTGGGCCCGGCGCCGCGGGGAGCTGACCGCCGCCGAGCTGGCCGCGACTCCGCTGATCCTCCGGGAGCGCGGCTCCGGCACCCGGCAGGTGCTGGACGCGGCGCTCGCCGCGCAGGGCGGGCTGGCCCGGCCGCTGCTGGAACTCTCCTCGACCACCGCCGTGAAGGCCGCCGTGGTCAGCGAGGCGGCGCCGTCGGTGCTCAGCGAGCTCGCGGTCGGCGAGGAGCTGAGCGCCCGGCGGCTGGTGGAGATCCCGGTGCGGGGGCTGCGGCTCGGCCGCGACCTGCGGGCCGTGTGGCCGGCCGGGCAGCGGCCGGCGGGCCCGGCCCGTCATCTGCTGGGGCTGACCCGCGCGGCTTCCTGAGGCGGGCACGGACCGGCGCGCGGCCGGCGGCCGGACCCCCGAGGCGGCAACTCTCCGCCGCGGCAACCGCGTTGATCGCCGTCCGCGGATCTCGCTAGTGTGTGCGAACGGTCGGCGCGTTCCCATGCGCTCGACATCGAACAAAGGGGGAACAACCGCATATGAGGCTGAAGTTCACGGCGGCCACCGCCGTCTCGGCGGCACTGATCGGCACCGCACTGACCGGCGGCGTCGCCATGGCCGCCACGCCCGAGACGGCGCCCACCGCCACCGCGCGGGCGGCCTGCGTCCACGCGGAGGCGCAGGAGAACGTGAAGATCCGCAAGGAGCGGAAGCTGAGCAGCACCGCGGTCGGGCTCTTCACCGAGGGCGCGACCACCTGCATCCTCGCCAAGGGCACCGGGCAGAGCTACGACCTGTGCAAGCGCAAGGGCACCGACTGGCTCAAGATCTCCTACCGGGGCAACACCGGCTGGATCCCCGGCGCCTGCGGATCCAGGGAGGTCTGAGGTAGCCGGTCACTCCTCGGCAGACGCCCCCCGCGCCGCCGCCACCAGCGCGTCCATGACGCGGGGGTCGTCCCCGGCCTCCGGGTGCCACTGCACCGCCAGAGTGAAGCCGTGCGCGTCCGGCAGCTCCAGTGCCTCGATCGTGCCGTCCTCCGCGTACGCCGAGGCCAGCAGCCCGCGCCCGAGCCGGTCGACCGCCTGGTGGTGGTACGTCGGTACGGAGACCGGTTCGGGCAGCGCACGGGCCAGCAGCGTTCCGGGGACCGGCTTGATCTCGTGCCGATCGAAGACCCCGGGCGGCCCGGAGTGCCCGTCGAGGTGCTGAACGAGCGACCCGCCCAGCGCCACGTTCAGCAGCTGCAGCCCGCGGCAGATGCCCAGCAGGGGCACGCCGCCCGCCAGTGCCGCCTCGATCAGGGCCAGCTCCCAGGAGTCCCGGTCCAGCGAAGGCGGACCGGTCTGCGGGTGCGGCTCCGCGCCGTAGCGCGCGGGCGCGATGTCCGCACCGCCGGCGATCACCAGCCCGTCCAGGCGGGCGACCGCCGCGGCGGCGGTCGCCGGATCGCCCGGCGGCAGCAGCGCGGCCAGACCGCCCGAGCGCTGCACCAGTTGCGGATATCCGGCGGGGACGAGCGCGGCGGGCAGCGTCCACACCCCCCAGCTGGCCTCCTGCTGGTACGTGCTGATGCCGATGAGGGGCTGGGGCATGGGGTGCGGGCCTCCGTACGTAGGGATCGGGGTCGGGTTGGGTCAGGTTCGGGTCGGGGCGAGTCGGGTCGGGGCGCGGTGCCGGCCGGGCGGACCCGGCCGGCACCGCGGGCGGCTCAGTCGCGTTCGAGCTCGGCCTCCGCCGCCGCCAGCGCCGCGAACTCCTCCTCGGGCGCCGAGGCCACCAGCCGGTGCCGGGAGTAGAACGCGAAGTACGCCAGCGCCACGACGTAGACACCGAGTGCGATGAAGGCGGCGTCCTTGTCGACCAGGAACGTCGCCACCAGCGCCGAGCAGGCCAGGACGAAGGCGACGGACGAGGTCAGCATGCCGCCCGGAGTGCGGTAGGGGCGGGGCAGACCGGGCTCTCGGCGGCGCAGCACGATGTGCGAGAGCGCCATCAGCGCGTAGGAGATGGTGGCGCCGAAGACCGCGACGTTCAGCATCCGGGCGCCGTCGCCGGTGGCCGCCGCGAGCGCGAAGCCCAGCGCGCCGGGCACCAGCAGACCCAGGTAGGGGGCCTTGCGGCGGCTGGTGAGGGAGAGGAAACGCGGCAGGTAGCCGGCCCGGGAGAGGGCGAACAGCTGCCGGGATCCGGCGAAGATGAGGGAGAAGAAGGACGCCACCAGGCCCGCCAGGCCCGCGTAGTTGACGATCCGGCTGATGGTCGTCGGCTTGCCGTCCGGCTGGAGCGCCTGGACCAGCGGATCGCCCACCGACTGGATCGCGGCCGAGCCGCGCGCGCCGGTCGCGGCGACGAAGGTGATCAGCGCGAGCAGCAGCAGGATGCCCATCGCGGCGGCCATCGCCTTGGGCAGCGACCGGGCCGGGTCCTTGGTCTCCTCCGCCGCCAGCGGTACGCCCTCGATGCCGAGGAAGAACCACATGCCGAACGGGAAGGCCGCCCAGATGCCGAGGATGCCGAACGGGAGCCAGGAGTTGGCACCGAAGGCGCCGGCCTCGACCGGGATGTCGTTGAGCGCGTCCACATGGAAGTCGGTGAGGGCGGCGAGCGCGAAGACGACGATCGCGGCGACCGCGACGGCGGTCACGATCAGGCTGAAGCGCAGCGCCTCGCCGACGCCCCACAGGTGGATGCCGATGAACAGGACGAAGCAGGCGAGGTAGACCGGCCAGCTGGAGTGCAGACCGAAGAGGCCGAGCGATTCGACGTAGTCGCCGATGAAGATGGAGATCGCGGCGGGGGCCAGGACGTATTCGATCAGGATGGCGGTGCCGGTGAGGAAGCCGCCCCAGGTGCCAAGGGCCCGCCGGGCGAAGCCGTAGCCGCCGCCCGCGGTGGGCAGGATCGAGGCCAGCTCCGCCAGCGCGAAGACCAGACAGGTGTACATCAGGCCCATCAGGACGGCGGCGATCGCCAGGCCGCCGAAGCCGCCGTGGGCCAGGCCGTTGTTCCAGCCCGAGAAGTCGCCGGAGACGACATAGGCGACGCCCAGGCCGGTCAGCAGCAGCGGTCCCGCGCTGCCGCGGCGCAGCGTGCGCCGCTCCAGATAGGTCTCGTCGGGCGAGGGGCCGCCCGGTGCGGTGCCGTCCACTGAAGCGGTGGGCGGTGCGGTCTGCGATTCCGTGCTGTCGGCCATGAGCCGCTCCTGCCTCGCCGAGGGGGAAATCGAGCAAAGGTTCAGCGGCATACCTTTGCTCTGGGTGCCGCTCCGGCGCAAGACCCGTGCGTAAAAGAATGGTTAACAGGGCAGCTCGCGGGCCCGGCGCGGCCGGCCTCAGGCCGCCGGGCCGGTCAGGAAGCCGCGCAGCAGCGCCGCGGTCCCGCAGCAGTGCTCCCGCATCACCTCGCGGGCGCCGTCCGCGTCGCCCTCCAGTACCGCCTCCACCAGCGCGGCGTGCTGGGCCTGGGAGTGCTCCAGATTCCGCACGAGCAGCGGAATGCAGTCCAGGAGGTCGTTCACGCTCGCCCGTACGGCCGCGTACTGGGCGGCCAGCGACGGCGAGCCGGACAGCTCCGCGAGCGTCAGATGCAGCAGGGTGTCGCGCCGGCGGTACTCCGCGAGCGGCGCGTCCTGGGTTGCGGCCAGGGCCTCGCGCAGCCGGCCGGCCTGCTCCCCGGTCAGCCCGTGGGCTGCGCACAGGCCCGCCGCGCCCACCTCCAGCACCTCCCGGAACCGCAGGGTGTCCTCGACGTCGATCTTCTCGATCCGGCGCCGCAGCTCGGCCTCGTCCGGGTTCTCCGTGCGCACCCGGACGAACGTGCCGCCGTAGCGGCCGCGCCGGCTCTCCACCATGCCCTCGTCCTGCAGCACCTTGAGCACCTCGCGCAGGGTGACCCGGCTGATCTGCAGCCGCTCCGCCAACTCCCGCTCCGCGGGCAGCCGTTCACCCTGGGGCACCAGGCCGAGCCGGACGATCTGGAGTATCTGCTCCAGCGCCTCCTCGAAACCGTTGCCCGCCCGCACCGGCCGCAGCACAGGGGCCAGCCGATCAGCCGCACCGTCCATCGAAACCCCTTCCCAATCAAAGGTTCGTGTGCATACCTTATGACCTCCGGATGCAGTGACAGGAGGCAACACCGTGGCAGACCGCACGCCCCCACTCTCCGTCGAGGAGCTCAGAGTCCTCGTCGACGCCGGGGAGATCGACACTGTCGTCCTCGCCTTCACCGATATGCAAGGCAGGCTCCAGGGCAAGCGGTTCGCGGCCCGGTACTTCCTCGACACCGTCCTCGAACACGGTACGGAGGGCTGCAACTACCTCCTCGCCGTCGACGTCGACCTCAACACCGTCGACGGCTACCAGATGTCCTCCTGGGAACGCGGCTACGGCGACTTCGCCATGCACGGCGACACCGCCACCCTGCGCCGCACCCCCTGGAACCCCGGCACCGCCCTGATCACCGCCGACCTCGCCTGGCACGACGGCTCGCCGGTCGTCGCCTCGCCCCGGCAGATCCTGCGGCGCCAGCTCGACCGCCTGGCCGAGCGCGGCTGGAGTGCGTACGCCGGCACCGAGCTGGAGTTCATGCTCTTCAAGGACACCTACGAGGACGCCTGGTCGCGCGGCTACCGTGACATGAACCCCGCCAACCAGTGGAACGGCGACTACTCCGTCCTCGGCACCGGCCGCATCGAGCCCGTACTGCGCCGCATCCGCAACGAGATGGGCGCCGCCGGGATGACCGTGGAGTCCGCCAAGGGCGAGTGCAACCTCGGCCAGCACGAGATCGTGTTCGTCTACGACGAGGCGCTCACCACCTGCGACCAGCACTCCATCTACAAGACCGGCGCCAAGGAGATCGCCGCCCAGGAGGGCATGGCGCTCACCTTCATGGCGAAGTACGACGAGCGCGAGGGCAACTCCTGTCATATCCACCTCTCGCTCCAGGACGAGCAGGGCCGGCCCGTACTGGCCGACGACTCGGGTCCGTACGGCATGTCCCGGACCATGCAGCACTTCCTCGCCGGCCAGATCGCCGCGATGCGCGACTTCACGCTCTTCTACGCGCCCAACATCAACTCCTACAAGCGCTTCCGCCCCGGCTCCTTCGCGCCCACCGCCGTCGCCTGGGGCCCCGACAACCGCACCTGTGCGCTGCGGGTCGTCGGCCACGGCCGCTCGCACCGCCTGGAGAACCGCCTGCCCGGCGGTGACGTCAACCCCTACCTCGCGGTCGCCGCCATGGTCGCGGCCGGCCTGTACGGCATAGAGCACGAGCTGGAGCTGCCCGAGGCGACGACCGGCAACGCGTACACCGGCGACGCCGCGCATGTGCCCACCACGCTGCGCGAGGCCGCCGAGCGCTGGGAGAACAGCCCGATCGCCCGCGAGGCCTTCGGCGACGAGGTCGTCGACCACTACCGCCACATGGCCCGCGTCGAACAGGACGCCTACGACGCCGCCGTCACGGACTGGGAGCGCTTCCGCTCCTTCGAGCGCATGTAAGGAACCACGCTGTGTCCAATGGTCCGCACGAGCTGAAGATCCTCAACCCGGCCACCGAGGAAGTGGTGGCCACCGTCCCCACCACCTCACCCGAAGAGGTCGATGCCGCCGTCCGCCGGGCGGCCGCCGCCCAGGAGGCCTGGGCCGCCGTGGCCCCCGGCGACCGGGCCCGCATCCTGCGCCGCTTCGCCGACGTCGTCGACGCGCACATCGACCCGCTCGCCGAACTCGAACTCAAGGAGGCCGGCCACCCGCTGGGCAACGCCCGCTGGGAAGCGGGCAACGTCCGCGATCTGCTGCACTACGCCGCCGGGGGAGTGGAGCGCCTCACCGGCACCCAGATCCCGGTCGCCGGCGGTCTGAACATCACCGTCCAGGAGCCGCTCGGCGTGGTCGCCGTCATCGCGCCCTGGAACTTCCCGATGCCGATCGCCGCCTGGGGCACCGCACCCGCCCTCGCGGCCGGCAACGCCGTCCTCCTCAAGCCCGCCGAGACCACCCCGCTCACCGCGCTCCGGCTCGCCGAGCTGGCCCTGGAGGCCGGACTGCCCGAGGGACTGTTCCAGGTACTGCCCGGCGAGGGGCCGGTCACCGGCACCGCGCTGGTCGACCACCCCGGCGTCGCCAAGGTCGTCTTCACCGGCTCCACCGCCACCGGCCGGCAGATCGCCGCCCGCTGCGCGGCCCAGACCAAGCGGCTCACCCTCGAACTCGGCGGCAAGAGCCCCAACATCGTCTTCGCCGACGCCGACATCGCGGCCGCCGCGGCCGCCGCCCCCGGCTCCTTCCTCGACAACACCGGCCAGGACTGCTGCGCCCGCAGCCGCATCCTCGTCCAGCGGAGCGTCTACGACCGCTTCATGGAGCTGCTGGAGCCCGCCGTCAAGGCGTTCACCGTCGGCGACCCGGCCGACCCCGCCACCCAGATGGGCCCGCTGATCTCCGCCGCCCAGCGCGAGCGCGTCCGCTCCTACGTCCCCGAGGACGCCCCGGCCGCGATCCGCGGCGAGGCGCCCGCCGGCAAGGGCTTCTGGTACCCGGCCACCGTCCTGGAGGGCCGCCCCGAGGACCGCAGCGCCGTCGAGGAGATCTTCGGGCCGGTCGCCGTCGTGCTGCCCTTCGAGGACGAGGCCGAGGCGGTCCGGCTCGCCAACGCCACGGACTACGGCCTGTCCGGCTCGCTGTGGACCCGCGACGTGGGCCGGGCGCTGCGGGTCTCGCGCGGTGTCGCGGCCGGCAACCTCTCCGTCAACTCCCACAGCAGCGTGCGCTACTGGACCCCCTTCGGCGGGTTCAAGCAGTCCGGCCTCGGCCGCGAGCTGGGCCCGGACGCGCTGGCCGCCTTCACCGAGACCAAGAACATCTTCATCAGCACCGAGTACAGCACCGAGACCAGCACCGAGGAGACCAAGTGACCGACCAGACCGCAGTGTGCCGCCGCCTCGTCGGCCGGACCGCCGTGATCACCGGAGCCGGCAGCGGCATCGGCCTGGCCACCGCCCGCCGGCTGGCCTCCGAAGGCGCCAACGTCGTCTGCGCCGACATCGACGAGACCGCGGGCAAGAAGGCGGCCGAGGAGGTCGGCGGCCTCTTCGTCAAGGTCGACGTGACCGACTCCGACGAGGTCGAGGCGCTCTACAAGGCCGCCTTCGACGCCTACGGCTCGGTCGACATCGCCTTCAACAACGCCGGCATCTCGCCGCCCGACGACGACTCGATCCTCACCACCGGCCTGGACGCCTGGAAGCGGGTCCAGGAGGTCAACCTGACCTCGGTCTACCTGTGCTGCAAGCACGCGCTGCCCTACATGCAGCGCCAGGGCAAGGGCTCCATCATCAACACCGCGTCCTTCGTCGCCGTCATGGGCGCGGCCACCTCCCAGATCAGCTACACCGCCTCCAAGGGCGGCGTGCTGTCGATGTCCCGCGAACTGGGCGTGCAGTTCGCCCGTGAGGGCATCCGGGTCAACGCCCTGTGCCCGGGGCCGGTCAACACGCCGCTGCTCAAGGAGCTGTTCGCCAAGGACCCCGAGCGCGCCGCGCGCCGCCTGGTGCACGTCCCCGTCGGCCGGTTCGCCGAGCCCGAGGAGATCGCCGCCGCGGTCGCCTTCCTCGCCAGCGACGACTCCTCGTTCGTCAACGCCGCCGAATTCCTGGTCGACGGCGGTATCGCGGGGGCCTACGTCACCCCGCTCTAGCCGCTGGGTAAGGTCCATGATCATCACCGGGGCCGGCCGCCACGCCGGCCCCGGTGCCTTCCTGCCCACACCCCTTGGAGGACCCATGCGCACCCCGCGCACCCTGGTCACGGGCCTGCTGGCGGCCGCCGCCCTGACGGCCTCGGTCCCGGCCACCACCAGCGCCCAGGCCGCCCCCAGGTCCGAGAGCTGCCCGCAGCTGTCGAAGAGCATCAAGTGGTACGGCGACAACCGCGCCAAGATCCAGAAGATGATCGACGAACGGGGCAGCTGTTCGGGCCACGGCGGCCCCCGTCCCGTAGCCGCGTTCGACTGGGACAACACCGTCGTCAAGAACGACATCTCGGACGCCACCCTCGCCTGGGCCCTCAAGCACGACAAGATCCTCCAGCCCAGGAACTGGAAGGGCACCAGCCCGTGGATGACCGACGCCGCCGACCACGCCCTGACCGAGGCGTGCGGCACCGCCGTCCCCGTCGGCAAGCCGCTGCGCACGTCGAAGAACGCCGCCTGCGCCGACGAGATCATGGAGATCCGCGGTGAGGCGAAGACCATGAGCGGCGAGGAAGCCTTCGCCGGTGAGTGGAACCACCGCCGTACCGTGCCCGAGTACGCCTGGGTCCCGCAGCTGTTCGCCGGGCGCAGCCCCGCCGCCGTCACCGCGTACGCGAAGCAGGCCCGCGCCGAGAACCTCAAGGCCCCCATCGGCACCGAACAGACCGTCGGCACCCACAAGCTGGCCGGGTACATCCGCTACTACGACCAGCAGAAGGACCTCATCCGCACGCTCAAGGCCGCCGGCTTCGACGTCTACATCGTCTCCGCGTCCGCGGAGCCCATCGCCGAGGCCTGGTCCGCCGGCGTCGGCCTGGACCGCGCGCACACCATCGGCATCCGCAACCTCACCCGGCACGGCAAGCTCACCACCGGCATCCGCGGCTGCGGTGACGTCAAGGACGGCCACGGCGAGGCCATCCCGTACATCGACGGCAAGCGCTGCTGGATCAACCAGGAGATCTTCAAGGTCAAGGGCGCCGCGGCCTGGCGCCAGCAGGACTTCGGCCACCGCATCGCGCTCGGCGGCGGCGACGCCGACACGGACGTGACGTTCGTCAACGACGCCACCGGCATCCATCTGGCCGTCAACCGCAACAAGACCGAGCTGATGTGCCGCGGCTACGACAACGCGGACGGCCGCTGGGTGGTCAACCCGATGTTCATCGAGCCGCTGCCCCGCAAGACCGGCGCCTACCCGTGCGCCACCGCGGGCCGCATCCACCCCGACGGCAGCACCGGCCCGCTGCACCGCCCCGACGGCAGCGTCGTACCCGACCAGCAGGACCGCATCCACGGCTGACGCGAGGGGGCCGCGCCTCAGAGAAAGGCGTGGCCCTCTCCCCGGTACGTCGGCACCGTGTCCACCACCCGGTCCCCGTCGATCAGCCGCAGATGAGTGAACCGCTCACACAGCTCACCGGCCTTGGCGTGCCGGAACCACACCTTGTCGCCGACCGCCAGCCGGTCCGCGGCCGGCCCCAGCAGCGGTGTCTGCACCTCGCCGGGCCCCTCCTGCGGGTCGTAGCGCAGTCCGGCCGGCAGATACGGCACCGGCAGCCGGTCCGGACCCGCCACCCCCGACGCCGGATAGCCCCCGCCCAGCACCGTCACCACGCCGGGGCCGGGCCGGCGCACCACCGGCTGCGCGAACAGCGCGGCCGGACGCCCGCTGAACGAGCGGAAGTTGTCGAACAGCCGCGGCACATACAGCCCCGACCCGGCCGCGATCTCGGTGACGGCCGCCTCCGCCGCCGTGTGCTGCACACTGCCGGTCCCGCCGCCGTTGACGAACTCCAGCCGCGGCGCCACCGCCCGCACCGCCCGCACGGCCTCCCAGCGGCGCCGCGCCAGCTCCTTGCGCGCCGCCGCCTGCATCATCCGGACCGTCCGCGAGAACACCGGCCTGCCGGCGACCTCGTCGCCCACACCCGCCACATGCCCCTCGTACGCCATCAGTCCCACCAGCCGGAACCCCGGACGGCGCACCACCGACCGGGCCAGCGCCGCCAGTTGGGCCGGCGCCCGCAGCGGCGACCGCCGGGCGCCCACCCGCACCGCCCCGCCCATCAGGCGGTACGAGGTGTCCAGCTCCAGGCAGATCCGTATCTCCTCGCCGCCGCGCCCACCGCCCGGCCGGGCGGCGTCGATCAGATCGAGCTGCGACGGATCGTCGACCATCACCGTCACCGCGCCCGCGAGCTCGGCATCGGCGGTCAGCTCGGCGAAGCCGGCCCGGTCCGCCGACGGATACGCCAGCAGGACGTCCGTGAACCCGGAACGCGCCAGCCACAGCGATTCCGCCAGGGTGAAACTCATGATCCCGGCGAAGCCGTCCCGCGCCAGCACCCGCTCCAGCAGGGCCCGGCAGCGCACCGACTTGCTCGCCACCCGGATGGGCTTCCCCTTCGAGCGGCGCACCAGATCGGCGGCGTTGGCGTCGAAGGCCCGCAGGTCGACGACGGCCAGCGGCGCGTCGAGGTGTGCGGTGGCCCGGTCGTAACATGCTTTGTCGCCATACGCGTCGGCTGTGTGCGGGGACATGGCCCGCAGCCTGCCAGACCTCTCTACCACTGGGTAGGGGAGAGATCCCGACAGAGCGGACATGGCGTGGAGAGGGGTTGGAGCGCCGACGGCACCAGCCCTTAGAGTGGCCCGACACCGCAACCAGCAGGTCAGCGGTGTTGTCCGGATACGAACCACCCTGCCCCGATTGCGGATCGGGTCCGGGCCCACGGCGCAAGGGGGAGCGCGGGTGAGCACCGACGCTGATTTCGCCAACGCGCGGCACATCCCGCCCATACCCCCGCGGCCGCCCCAGCAGCCCGCGGCGGCCGCGACGCCGCAACCGCACGAGGACCCCCGTACGACCGTGCTGCGCCGGGTGCCGGGCGCGCCGGCCACCCCGCCCGGTGCCCCGCAGGCCGCACACCGATCCGGCGGCCCCACGCCTCCTTCCGGCCCCACGCCTCCGGCCGGTTCGCCGGGCCCCGCGGTCCCGCCGCGCCCCACCACGCCGCCCGCCGCCGGCGCCCGGCCGCCGCGCCCGAACCAGGCGCCGGCCACCCCGCCCCCGCCCCGGCGCCCGGACGCGTTCCGGGACACCGCCGCCTTCCACCTGGCCAACAGCCAGGGGCTGTGGAACGGCCCCGGCGAGCACGCGACCGGCACCCCGCCGCCGGTCCGTGAGCCCGCCTCCGCCACGCCGCCTGCGAGCAAGCCGGCCGAGCGTCCCCCACAGCCGCCCTGGCCCCGAACTCCCCTCCCGCACCAGCACGTCGGTGCCGTCCCCGGCATGCCCGCCGCCCCCCGGCCCCCGGCCGGCCGCCGCGGCCGGCTGATCGCCGCCGTGGCCTGCCTCGTCCTCGGCATCGGTCTCATCGCCGCCGGGGCGGCCGGGAGTTGGCTCACCGGCGACTCCGACGACGGCCCGCCCACCCCGCAGGCCGCCTTCGCCAAGGGCCGCGACGCCTGGCGCAACACGCCCGTCGACACCCTCTTCCCGCGCACCATCGCGGGCCTGGGCGTCGGCCCCGGCGGCGCCGACCGGACCTGGACCCGGATCGCCGTCGCCCCCGACAGCGGCTGCGCCGAGGCCTACGACCCCGAGCTCGCCCAGGTGCTCACCCAGGCGGGCTGTGTGCGCCTGCTGCGCGCCACGTACACCGACGCCACCCGCTCCAGCCTCATCACGGTCGGCGCCCAGACCGCCAGGACCGACCCGGCCGGAATGATGGCCCTCAACACCCGCTTCAGCACCAAGAGCCTGGGCAGCCGCACCGACCTGATGCCGCTCCCGTACGCCGCCAAGGGCACCTTGGCCGAGGGCTTCGGGCGCGCCCAGCGGGCCAGTTGGACCGTCCGGGTGCTCACCGACATCCCGGTCGTCGTCTTCGCCGTCTCCGGCTTCGCCGACGGCCGCACGGTCACCGAACCGCAGCCCGCCGAGGCCGCGAGCCGGCCCGGTGTCACCACCGCCCCGGCCGAGGCCGGGCTGGGCCACGACGCGAAGGACATCGCGGACCGCATAGAGGCGGACTTCCGCACGGCGTCCGGCATCTCCCCGCAGACCACGGAGTCCACGCCATGAGGAAGACCACGCTGCGCGCCGCCGCCGTCGCGCTGGCCTCCGCGGCGCTCGCGGTGCTGCCCTCCGTACCCGCCCGCGCCGACGCGATCCGTGACCAGCAGTGGGGGCTCGACGCCATCCACGCCCAGCAGGCCTGGCGCACCACCAAGGGCGCGGGCGTCACCGTCGCGGTCCTGGACACCGGCGTCGACGCCGGCCACTCCGACCTCAAGGACCAGGTCCTGCCCGAGAAGGACCTGGTCGGGTTCGGCGCGGGGCCCGGCGACGCGGCATGGGCCCGGCACGGCACCGGCATGGCCAGCGTCATCGCCGGCCGGGGCCACGGCCGGGGCGACCAGGACGGGGTGCTCGGGGTCGCCCCCGAAGCCAAGATCCTTCCGATCCGGGTGATCCTGGAGGACAACGATCCGCAGCGCGAGCGCTCCCGCACGGAGAAGTCCGGCGCGCTCGCCGACGGCATCCGCTGGGCCGCCGACCACGGCGCCGACGTGATCAGCATGTCGCTGGGCGACGACAGCGAGTCCGCGCACCCCGAGCCGCGCGAGGACGCCGCCATCCAGTACGCCCTCGGCAAGGGCATCCCCGTCGTCGCCTCCGCGGGCAACGGCGGCGAGAAGGGCAACCACGTCTCCTACCCCGCCGCCTACCCGGGTGTCATCGCGGCCACCGCCGTCGACGACCGGCGCGAGCGGGCAGCCTTCTCCACCAGCCACTGGTACGCCACGGTCAGCGCACCCGGTGACGAGATCGCCATGGCCGGCAGCGGCACCGGTTACGTCTCCGGCTGGGGCACCAGCCCCGCCGCCGCCTTCGTCTCCGGCGCCATCGCCCTGATCCGCTCGGCGCACCCCGGCCTGAGCCCCGCCCAGATCCGCTACCTGATCACCACCACCGCCCAGGACGCCCCCGAAGGCGGCCGCGACGACGAACACGGCGCCGGCCTGATCGACCCCGCCGCCGCCCTCAAGGCCGCACGGTCCCTCAAGCCCGCCCCCCTGAAGCCGTCGCCCGCCGCCTACGAACACCGCTACTTCGGCCCCGGCCCCACCACGGACGACCCCGCCGCCACCCCCGCCGACTGGCTCCCCTGGACCACCGGCGCCGCAGGCCTGACCCTCATCGCCGCAGCCGCATTCCTCTGGCGCACCCGCACATAACCCCTCACGCCAACCCCCACCCACCTCCTCCCCTCACCCACAACGGGAGGTGGCGGGCCGGAGGGGCAGGGGTGTGGGACGTAAAGCGAAGCAGTCCCACACCCCCCCGGCAC
>NZ_JBSFYC010000116.1:0-16301 GCF_053595675.1 Streptomyces sp. NPDC002446
GTATGCACCAGGACAAGGAGGAGCGCTCCAGCGCGCCGGTGGTCTCCCTCAGCATCGGCGACACGGAAACACTGCCCCTCCGGCCCGCCACCTCCCGTTGTGGGTGGGAAAAGGCTGGGTGGGGGCGTGCCCTTGTCGTCGTCTCAGCGGCGTTTCAGGGGGAGGGTGGCGCCCATCACGGCGTATGGGGTGGGGGCGCTCGGGAACAGGACGCGGCGGGCGATGTCCTGGTAGCCGAGTGAGCGGTACAGGCCGCGGGCCGGGCTCTCGACGTCGATGGCGGAGAGGATGGAGCGCGGCTGGCTCGCCTCGTCGGTGATCCGGGTGATCAGCGTCCGTCCGATGCCGCGGCCCTGGTAGGCGGGGTGGACGTGCAGTTCGGTGATGGTGAAGGAGTCGTCGAGCCAGTGGTCGAGGCCGCCGCTGCGCAGATAGGGCTCGACGACGGTGGACCACCAGTGGGCGCGGTCGTTGGGCATGCCGTAGACGAAGCCGACGAGCCGGCCGGCGGGGGTGGTGGCGCCGAGGGCGCGGGCGCCGGGGCAGCCGAGGTGGCGCAGCACGATGTGCCGGCGCACGGCGATCTCCTCGTCACTCAGTCCGAAGGCGAGTGCCTGGACGGTGAGCGCGTCATCCACGCGGGCAGCGAGATCGAGGGGGCCGACCGCGACGTCATCCATGGTCGGAGCGTACAAGGCCGCGGGCCGGAACAGTACGCCCGCGGAGTTCAGAACAGCACGCTCATGAACGCGCCGACCTCCTCGAAGCCCACCCGGCGGTAGGAGGCGCGGGCGGCGGTGTTGAAGTCGTTGACGTAGAGGCTGACGACGGGGGCCACGTCGTTGAGGGCGTAGCGCAGCACGGCCGCCATGCCGGTCTCCGACAGGCCCCTGCCGCGGTGGGCGGGGTCGACCCAGACGCCCTGGATCTGGCAGGCCCGCTGGGTGGCGGCGCCGATCTCGGCCTTGAAGATGACCCTGCCGTCCTCGACCCGGGCGAAGGAGCGGCCGGATCCGACGAGTTCGGCGACCCGGGCCTGGTAGAGCAGCCCGCCGTCGCCGGCCATCGGGGAGATGCCGACCTCTTCGGTGAACATGGCCACGCACGCCGGCATGATCAGGTCCATCTCGTCCTTGCGGATCCGCCGGACGTACGGGTCGGGGGCGACCTCGGCGGCCGGGGAGGTGGTGACCATCAGGGGCTGGTGGGCGCGGATCTCGCGGGCCGGTCCCCAGTGGGGTTCGAGGAGAGACCACAGTTCGGCGGTGGGGCCGGCCGGGCCGACGATCGAGGAGCAGCGGCGGCCCTGGCGGCGGGCGCGGTCGGCGAAGCCGCGGACGGCTTCGGAGGTGGCGCAGACGGGGACGAGGTTGGCGCCGGCGTAGCAGAGCGACTCCAGACGGCCGCCGACGTACCAGCCCCACATCTCGCCGCCGAGCCGCCAGGGGTCGAGGCCCGCGATCTGGACACGGGCGGCGACGAAGGCGTTGGCGACCGGGTCGCGGTCGAGCACCGCGAGGGCGTCGTCGAGCTCCCCGGGCTCGAGGACCTTGATGGTGGTGGTCGTCAGCACGTGTCGGAATGCCTCACCGTTACGGGCCTGGGAGGCCAGGCGGGAGCAGGTCTTGGCACTTTACCTCCACCTGCGCGGGAGCACCCGGCCCGCGGCGGAGGGGGCCGCAGGCGTGAGCCCCGCGGCCCTGGGCGGGCGGCGGGGCTCGGCGGCGGCGGGCGGCGGTGGGTCAGCCGGCGATGGCCACGGTCGGCTCGCCGGAGGCGACGCCGTCCTTCTCCATCTGCTCGGCGATCTTCATGGCCTCTTCGATGAGGGTCTCGACGATCTTCGACTCGGGGACGGTCTTGATGACCTCGCCCTTGACGAAGATCTGGCCCTTGCCGTTGCCGGAGGCGACGCCGAGGTCGGCCTCGCGGGCCTCGCCGGGGCCGTTGACGACGCAGCCCATGACGGCGACGCGGAGCGGGACCTCCATGCCGTCGAGCCCGGCGGTGACCTCCTCGGCGAGCTTGTAGACGTCGACCTGGGCGCGGCCGCAGGAGGGGCAGGAGACGATCTCCAGGCGGCGCTGGCGGAGGTTGAGCGACTCCAGGATGGAGATGCCGACCTTGATCTCCTCGGCGGGCGGGGCAGAGAGCGAGACGCGGATGGTGTCACCGATGCCCTCGGAGAGGAGGGCGCCGAAGGCGACGGCGGACTTGATGGTGCCCTGGAAGGCGGGGCCGGCCTCGGTGACGCCGAGGTGGAGGGGGTAGTCGCACTGGGCGGCCAGCTGGCGGTAGGCGTTGACCATCACGACCGGGTCGTTGTGCTTGACCGAGATCTTGATGTCGCGGAAGCCGTGCTCCTCGAAGAGGGAGGCCTCCCACAGCGCGGACTCGACCAGCGCCTCGGGGGTGGCCTTGCCGTACTTCTGCAGCAGGCGGCGGTCGAGGGAGCCGGCGTTGACGCCGATCCGGATGGGGGTGCCCGCGTCGCCGGCCGCCTTGGCGATCTCCTTGACCTTGTCGTCGAACTGCTTGATGTTGCCGGGGTTGACCCGGACCGCGGCGCAGCCGGCGTCGATGGCGGCGAAGACGTACTTCGGCTGGAAATGGATGTCCGCGATGACCGGAATCTGGGACTTCCTGGCGATCACGGGGAGCGCGTCGGCGTCGTCCTGGGTCGGGCAGGCGACCCGGACGATCTGGCAGCCGGAGGCGGTCAGCTCGGCGATCTGCTGCAGCGTCGCGCCGATGTCGGAGGTCCGCGTCGTCGTCATCGACTGCACCGAGACCGGTGCGTCTCCGCCCACGGCGACCGGACCGACATGGATCTTGCGGCTGACCCGGCGGTCGGCAAGCTTGGTCGGTACGTCCGGCATTCCCAGTGAAATGGCAGTCATCTGGCGAGCAACCCCAAGGTATGGATCAAGGTCCCGAATCGGCGGGCTCCAGCTTCCGAGGTTACGGCACGGGCGTTGCCCAAGGCACATCGCTCCCCTGCCGCCCCCCTAAAGAGAACGGCCGGACACCTCCAAACGCCGCGGAGGTCTCCGGCCGTCCCCAAACCCCAGATCAGGTCAACTTCACCGGATTCACCACGTCGGCGACGAGCACCAGCAGCGTGAAGCAGATGAAGATCCCGGCGACCACGTAGGCGACCGGCATCAGCTTGGCGACGTCGAAGGGGCCGGGGTCCGGACGCCGGACGATCTTGGCGAAGGCCCGGCGGACCGACTCCCACACGGCACCGGCGATGTGCCCGCCGTCCAGCGGCAGCAGCGGCAGCATGTTGAACAGGAACAGCGAGAGGTTGAAGCCGGCGACCAGGAAGAGCATGGTCGCCACCCGCTGCTCCGGCGGGATGTCCAGCGAGAAGACCTCGCCGCCGACCCTGGCCGCGCCGACCACGCCCATCGGGGAGTCCTGCTTGCGCTCGCCGCCGTTGAAGGCCGCGTCCCACAGGTCCGGGACCTTGGAGGGCAGGTTGATCAGCGACGAGACGCCCTGCTCGACCATGTTGCCCATGCGGTCCACGGACTGGCCGAAGGACTGCGGGACGACGCCGCTGGCCGGGGTGAAGCCGAGGAATCCGGCGGTGACGAACTCACCGGGGACGTAGCCGCCGTGTCCGTCGGTCTTGGCGACCTTGTTCTCGATGAGGTCCGCGTGCAGGGTCGTACGGGCGCCGTGCCGCTCCACGACCAGCGTCGCGGGCCCGGTGGTGTCGCGGATCTGCTGCTGGAGGGCGCCCCAGTCCGGGACGGCGTGGCCGTTGAACGAGACGATCTTGTCGCCGGCCCGCAGGCCGGCGGCCTTGGCCGGGGAGTCCTTGGCGCCGGCCGGGCACTTGTCGGTCTTGGCGGCCGCCGAGATCACACACTCCGAGACGGAGCCGACCTGGGTCGTCTGGGTGTTGATGCCGAAGCCCATCAGCACGCTCATGAAGATCACGACCGCCAGGACCAGGTTCATGAACGGCCCGGCGAACATCACGATGACGCGCTTCCAGGGCTTGCGCGTGTAGAAGAGCCGCTTCTCGTCGCCGGGCTGCAGCTCCTCGAAGGCCGCCGAGCGGGCGTCCTCGATCATGCCGCGGAACGGCGAGGTGGAGCGGGCCTGCAGCTTTCCGTCGTCCCCGGGCGGGAACATCCCGATCATGCGGATGTAGCCGCCGAGCGGGATCGCCTTGATGCCGTACTCGGTGTCGCCCTTCTTGCGGGAGAAGAGCGTCGGCCCGAAGCCCACCATGTACTGCGGCACGCGGATACCGAACATCTTGGCCGTGGAGAGGTGGCCGAGTTCGTGCCAGGCGATGGAGAACAGCAGGCCGACGACGAAGACGACTATGCCGAGGATGGTCATCCAGGTCGTCATGCGCGAGCCTCCGAAGGTGTCCGTGCCGCACGGGCGGCCAGTTCGCGGGCGCGGGCGCGCGCCCAGGTCTCCGCCTCCAGGACGTCCGCGACGGTCAGGGAAGTTCCCCGCGAGGGCGTGCCGTGTTCGGCGACCACATCGGCGACGGTATCCACAATTCCGGTGAACGGCAGCCCGCCCTTGAGGAATGCCTCGACGCATTCCTCGTTGGCGGCGTTGAAGACGGCCGGGGCGGTGCCGCCGAGCTGCCCGACGTGCCGGGCGAGGCCGACCGACGGGAACGCCTCGTTGTCGAGCGGGAAGAACTCCCAGGTCGAGGCCGTGCTCCAGTCGAAGGCGGGCGCCGCGTCCGGGACGCGCTCGGGCCAGCCGAGGCCGATCGCGATCGGTCCGCGCATATCCGGCGGCGTCGCCTGGGCGAGGGTGGAGCCGTCCGTGAACTCCACCATCGAGTGGACGTACGACTGGGGGTGCACGACGACCTCGATGCGCTCGAACGGGATGTCGTACAGCAGATGCGCCTCGATGACCTCCAGGCCCTTGTTGACGAGGGTCGCGGAGTTGATCGTGATCACCGGGCCCATGGCCCAGGTGGGGTGGGCGAGGGCGTCCTCGACGGTGACGTTCGCCAGCTCGGCCTTGGTGCGGCCGCGGAAGGGGCCGCCGGAGGCGGTGACGACGAGCTTGCGGACGTCCTGACGGCTGCCGGCGGCCAGCGCCTGGAAGAGCGCGGCGTGCTCGGAGTCGACGGGGATGATCTGCCCCGGCGCGGCGAGCTCCTTGACCAGCGGGCCGCCGACGATCAGCGACTCCTTGTTGGCGAGGGCCAGCACCCGGCCCGCCTTCAGGGCGGCCAGGGTCGGGGCGAGGCCGATGGAGCCGGTGATGCCGTTGAGGACGGTGTGGCAGGGGGAGGCGGCCAGTTCGGTGGCCGCGTCGGGGCCGGCCAGGATCTCGGGCAGCGGCTCGCCCGCGCCGTACCGGTCGGCCAGCGCCGCGCGCAGCGCGGGCACCGCGTCCTCGCGCGCCACCGCGACGGTGGCCACCCGCAGCCGGTGCGCCTGCTCGGCGAGCAGCTCGGTGCGGCCGCCGGCGGCGGAGAGCCCGGTCACCCGGAAGCGGTCGGGGTTGCGCAGCACGATGTCGATCGCCTGGGTGCCGATCGAGCCGGTCGAGCCGAGGACCACGAGGGACCGCGGGCCGTGCGGATCGCCGAGGCCGTCGGCGGCCGGCTCGAAGCGCAGGAGCGGATGGGCGAGGGAGTCCGTCATGGGGTCCATTGTGGCCGGTCGCCGAGGTGCCGTGGACACCCGGCCGGGTCTGCCCCGCACCGGCCCCGGCCCGCCGGACCGGCGCCGGTGCGGGGCCCGTCCGCCGGATCTTCGCGGACGGGCCCCGGGGGCGGCTCAGCGCAGGGGGCGGCGGACGTTGTCCTTCCGGCTCGGGCCCGGGGCGGCGTCGGCGATCCAGGGGCCGTCACCGCTGGGGTCGATGACGCCCTCCTCCAGCCAGGTGTAGCTGCCGTCCAGGACCGCCGAGACGACCTTGCGGTCGAGCGCGTCGGTGTTCGTCCACAGCCGGCCGAACAGCTCCTCGACGCGGATCCTGGCCTGCCTGCAGAACACATCGGCCAGCTGCTGCGCCTCCCGGCCGTGTTCGCCGGTCTCGCGCAGGTACTCGGCCCGTACGCAGGCGGCGCTCATCGCGAAGAGCTCGGCGCCGATGTCGACGATCCGGCCGAGGAAGCCCTGCTTGGTCTCCATCCGGCCCTGCCAGCGCGACATCGCGTAGAAGGTGGACCGGGCGAGCTTGCGGGAGGTCCGCTCGACATACCGCAGATGCTCCGCGAGACGGCCGAACTCCTGGTACGTACGCGGAAGCTGGCCGGGACCGGCGACGAGCTTGGGCAGCCAGCGGGCGTAGAACCCGCCGGCCCTGGCCGCCGCCCGGCCCTTGTCGGCGAGCGACTTGTCCGGATCGATGAGGTCGCCGGCGACGGACAGATGCGCGTCCACCGCCTCCCGGGCGATCAGCAGATGCATGATCTCCGTGGAGCCCTCGAAGATCCGGTTGATGCGCATGTCGCGCAGCATCTGCTCGGCCGGGACGGCGCGTTCGCCGCGGGCGGCGAGCGAGTCGGCGGTCTCGAAGCCGCGGCCGCCGCGGATCTGGACCAGTTCGTCGGTGATCAGCCAGCCCATCTCGGAGCCGTAGAGCTTGGCGAGCGCGGCCTCGATGCGGATGTCGTTGCGGTTCTCGTCGGCCATCTGGGACGAGAGGTCGACGACCGCTTCGAGGGCGAAGGTGGTCGCGGCGATGAAGGAGATCTTGGCGCCGACGGCCTCGTGCCGGGCGATCGGCCGGCCCCACTGCTCGCGGGCCGCGGACCACTCCCGGGCGACCTTCAACGACCACTTGCCGACGCCCACGCACATCGCGGGCAGCGAGAGCCGGCCGGTGTTCAGCGTGGTCAGGGCGATCTTGAGGCCGGCTCCCTCGGGGCCGATGCGGTGGGCGGCGGGCACCCGCACCCGGTGGAAGCGGGTCACGCCGTTCTCCAGGCCGCGCAGCCCCATGAAGGCGTTGCGGTTCTCGACCGTGATGCCGGGCGAATCCGCCTCGACGACGAAGGCGGTGATGCCGCCCTTGTGCCCCTCGGAGGCGGGCACCCGCGCCATCACGACGAGCAGGTCGGCGACCACGCCGTTGGTGGTCCACAGCTTCACGCCGTCGAGCACGTAGTCCTCGCCGTCCGGGACGGCCGTGGTCGCCAGCCGGGCCGGGTCCGAGCCGACGTCGGGCTCGGTCAGCAGGAACGCCGAGATGTCCGTGCGCGCCAGGCGCGGCAGGAAGGTCTCCTTCTGCTGCTGGGTGCCGAACAGCTTCAGCGGCTGCGGCACGCCGATCGACTGGTGCGCGGAGAGCAGCGCGCCGATGGCGGGGCTGGCGGAACCGACCAGCGACAGGGCCCGGTTGTAGTAGACCTGGGTGAGCCCGAGGCCGCCGTACTTGGGGTCGATCTTCATGCCGAGCGCGCCGAGCGCCTTGAGCCCGTCGACCGTCTCGTCCGGGATCCGCCCCTCGCGCTCGATCCGGGCGCCGTCGATCTGCGTCTCGCAGAACTCCCGCAGGGTGGCGAGGAACTTCTCGCCGCGGCGCACGTCGTCGACCGCCGGGGTGGGGTGCGGATGGATCAGGTCGAGCCGGAAGCGCCCCAGGAACAGTTCCTTGGCGAAGCTGGGCTTGCGCCAGTCCTGCTCGCGGGCCGCCTCGGCGACCTGGCGTGCTTCGCGCTCGGAAACGTTGCGGATGGATGGAGCGGTCATCAGGAGCTCACCTCGCCGCGGGGTCGGCAGTTCTGCGCCGGCGGGCCGGTCGGCCGCTGGACAGCGCTACTTGTGAGAGTTACCCGATCCGCGCGGGTTGCACCACTGGAGGTACGGGGAGGAGCGGGGCGGACGGCGCCTGTCGGCCATGCGGGACCTGCGCCCCGGACCGGGCCGGGCCGGGAGCGGCCGTATCGGCCCTTCGGGGGGTGCGGCATACCGCGCTGGTGGTACGTGCGCGGCCGTCTCCTCCCCCAGGCGCCGCCGCGGCTCCGCCCGGGACAGGAGGCAGCGGCCCGAACCGCACCGTACGGTCGAGTTCCGGCATGACCGGGGAGGTGGTGCCGGGCCGACGGGGGACGCGGCGCGCTCCGGAAACAGGGTGCCGGAGCGCGCCGCGCCGGGGCCGGCGCCGGGGGGTGCGCCGGCCGGGGCCCGGACGGTGATACGGCCCAAGGGATGGCCGTCGCTGTCCACCGGTCCGGACCGGGTCGGGGGTGTCCTAGGGGATGTCCTAGAGGGGCAGTCCGGTCAGGACCAGGACCCGCTCGTAGGTGTAGTCCTCCATGGCGAAGCGCACGCCCTCGCGGCCCACGCCGGACTGCTTGACGCCGCCGTACGGCATCTGGTCGGCGCGGTAGGACGGCACATCGCCGATCACCACACCGCCGACCTCCAGCGCGCGGTGGGCGCGGAAGGCGGTCTGCGTGTCGTGCGTGAAGACGCCCGCCTGCAGGCCGAACTTGGAGTCGTTGACGGCCGCGAACGCCTCGTCCACGCCGTCGACCTTCTTGAGGGTGAGCACCGGGCCGAAAACCTCCTCGCAGGCGAGGGTCGCGTCGGCGGGCACGTCCTCCAGCACGGTCGGCGCGTAGGAGGCACCGTCGCGCTTTCCGCCGGCGAGCAGCCTGGCGCCGCGCTCCACCGCCTCGTCCACCCACGCCTCGACGCGCTTGGCGGCGTCCTCGTTCACCAGCGGGCCGACCTCGGTCGCGTCGTCCGACGGGTCGCCGGTGACCTGCGCCTCGACGGCCGCCACGATCTTCGGCACCAGCCGGTCGTAGACGGACGCGTCCGCGATGACCCGCTGCACCGAGATGCAGGACTGGCCGCCCTGGTAGTTGGAGAAGACGGCGATCCGCTGCGCCGCCCAGTCCAGGTCCGCCTCGGAGGACCAGTCGGGCAGCACGACGGCCGCGCCGTTGCCGCCGAGCTCCAGGGTGCAGTGCTTGCGCGGCACCGAGTCCAGGATCGCGTAGCCGACCTTCTCGGAGCCGGTGAAGGAGACGACGGGCAGCCGCTCGTCCTGGACCAGCGCCGGCATCCGGTCGTTGGGCACCGGCAGGATCGACCAGGAGCCGGCCGGCAGGTCGGTCTCGGCCAGCAGCTCGCCGAGGATCAGGCCGGACAGCGGGGTGGCCGGGGCCGGCTTGAGGATGATCGGGGCGCCGGCCGCGATGGCCGGGGCGACCTTGTGGGCGCAGAGGTTCAGCGGGAAGTTGAACGGTGCGATCCCCAGGACCGTGCCGCGCGGGAAGCGGCGGGTCAGCGCGAGCCGCCCGGCGCCGCCCGCGTCGGTGTCCAGACGCTGCGCCTCGCCGCCGTTGAAGCGGCGGGCCTCCTCGGCCGCGAAGCGGAAGACGGACACCGCCCGGCCGACCTCGCCGCGCGCCCACTTCATGGGCTTGCCGTTCTCGGCGGAGATCAGCCGGGCGATCTCCTCCGTACGCTCCACCAGCCGGCGCTGCACGTGGTCCAGCGCCGCTGCGCGCACATGCGCGGGGGTGGCGGCGAACTCTTCCTGGACGGCGACGGAGGCGGCGACGGCCTCCTCGACCTGCGCCTCGGTGGGGACGCTCACCGTGCCGACGAGACGTCCGTCCCAGGGGGAGGTGACATCGAAGGTGGCTTCGCCGGTGGCCTCGCGGCCGGCGAGCCAGAAGGCGGTGGGGGCTGCATCAGTGGGGATCGGCACAGTGGAACCCGGCCCTTCAGAAGTGGTGGTGGTGCGCATGGCTCAGGGAGAGGCTCTGCGGTTGTGGGTCTGCCACCACGGTAGGGGCGCGGCGCCGCCATGGCGTTTGTCCGAAGCGTAGAAATCAGGGGGTGTGTCTCTCCGCGGTGGAGGGGGCGGGGGCCCTCGGAGCGGGGCGGCGGGGCGGTACCTGTGGGGCGGAGCCTGCGGGCGGGGCCCGTGGGGCGGGGCCTGTGGGCGGGACCGCGGGGCCTGTTGGCGGGGCCCGTGGGCGGGGCCGCGGAGCCCTGCCGGTGCCTGTGTCCGCAGCCCGTGGGCGGAACACCCGTGCCCGGTACACCCGCGGCCGGAACACCCGTGGCCGGACACCCGTGCCCGGAACACCCGCGGGCGGAGCCCTCACTCCCCCTGCGGCGCCGATGTGGCCTTCAGGGCCAGCCACAGCTCCATCCGTACGTCCGCGTCGTCCAGCGAGCGCCCCAGGATCTCCTCCACCCGGCGCATCCGGTAGCGCAGCGTGTGCCGGTGCACGCCCAGGTCGGCGGCGGCCGCGTCCCACTGGCCGTGCCGGGCGAGCCAGGCGCGCAGCGACGCCACCAGGTCACCGCGGCCGGTCGCGTCGTGCTCGCGCAGCGCCCGCAGCAGCCCGTCCGCGAAGGCCCGCACCGCGTCGTCGGCGAGCAGCGGAAGGACGGACCCCGCCGCCACGTCCTCGTGCTCGACCAGCGCACGGCCGCGCCGCCGGGCCACCGACAGCGCCTGCTCGGCCTGCCGGTAGGCGTTCGCGGCGGCCATCGGTCCGGTCGGCGCCGACAGCCCGACGGCCAGGCCCGCGGCACCGCCCTGCCCCGCCTCGGCCCGCCCCGGTCCCCCGCGCGGACGCGTCCGCGCCCCGGCCCGGGCCTCGGCCTCGGCGGCGTACGCGGCACAGGCCTCCGCGGCCGCCCCGCCGTCCGCGACCAGCACGACCAGCCGGCCGCCGTCCGGGACGGCGAGCACCGCCTCACCGGTCCGGGCGGCCGCGGAGTCCATCGCGTCGGCGAGCCCGTCCAGCACCCCCGCGCCCCCGGCCCCCGCGCCCGCCCCCGGCGACGGTGACGGCTGCCCGTCGTCCGGCACCGACTCGGCGACCACCACCCGGAACGGGGCGTCCAGCAGCCCTCCGTAGAGCCGCCCCGCCACCGCCCGCGCATGGTCCGGCTCCCCCGCGAGCAGCATCTTCAGCACCGCGGCGCCCAGCCGCTGCTCGGCGTCCTGCAGTGCCCGGGACCGCTCGGTGGTCAGCGTGAGCAGCGCGACCGCGGAGTGCACGGCGTAGCGCTCGGCCGTCCCGAGCGGCGCGCCGGTACCGACCGCGAGCACACCGCGCGCCCGGCGCCCCGTCCCCAGCGACTGGAGCTCGACGCGGTCGTCGCCGTCGGTGTCGCTGACCACCGAACTGGCGGGTGCGGGCCGCTCCCGCAGCCGCGCCACGTCGTCGGTGAGGCGGGCCGCGCGCCGCGCCGCCCAGTCCGGGGCGGCGGCCACCACCGCGCCCGACGCGTCGTACAGCGCCGCCCAGCCGTCCAGATGCGCGGCGAGCCGGGCCAGCAGCTCGGCCGGCCCCTCCGCGCTGAGCGCCGCCCGGGTCAGCTCCCGCTGCGCCTCGAACCCCGCGGTGACGGCGCGGTACTGGTCCGCGGCGACCGCGGCCGACACCGCCTTGCTGATCGCAATGAACGGCGTCCTGCGGGGCACCCCTAGCAGCGGCAGCCCCTGCTCCCGCGCCGCCTCCACCAGCGCCTGCGGCACCTGCTCGTAATTCACCCCGACCGCGAAGCCCAGCCCGACCACCCCGGCCTCCGCGACCCGCCGCACATACCTGCGGGTCGCCTCCGCGTCCTCCGCGTCCAGCTTGAGCGCGGTGATCAGCAGCAGCTCACCGCCCTCCATGTACGGCACGGGATCGATCAGCTCACTGGCATGCGCCCACCGCACCGGCACATCCAGCCGCTCCTCGCCCGCGAGCACGGCCAGCTTGAGCGCGGTGTGGTTGACCAGGGAAGCGAGGGTGTGCGGCATAAGACCTTCGATGACTGGGACAACGGCGACCGAAGACCGACCGCCGACCGATGGTTTGCACCGCCCCGTATGAACGGCCCGTGTCGATTCTGCCTCAGCGGAGGAATCGACGGGCCCGGCCGTGGGCGGAATGGCGGGGGGGGTGGAATGGCCGGGGCGGAACGGCCGGGGGTCAGGGGCGGAGGTCTACGAGGACGGGGGGTGCGTGCTCCCCCGCCACCGACGTCACCGACAGCACCGCATGTCCGGCCGGAACGGAATTGGCGAGGTCGGAGGCGGACCAGCGTTCACGTTCCACGGTGCGCACGGTGACGGCCTTGGCCGTGGCGGCCTTCCCCGTGACCAGGTGGCGGAAGACGTGGAACGCCTTCATCGCGGCGCCCTCGGCGATGATCTGGCGGTCCGTGACGTCCCGGGTCTCCACCCACTCCTTGCCCCAGACCTCGGCGAACCGCGCACCGTCCCAGGTCGTGACGCCCGCGAACGCCATCCGGCAGCCGACCGCGCCGAGCAGCGTGCCACGCAGCGCGTCGGGGACGTCGTCCAGGGACCGCAGCGTCAGCACCACACCGGCGTTCGCCGAGCGCAGCCGCTGCAGTCCGCGCAGTGCCTCGGCCGTGATGGTGTGCGCGGCCTCGTCCAGCACGAGGCAGGCGAACAGCGAACGGTCGGCGCGGGCCACCGCGCACTCGGTGAACTGCGCCAGGACCAGACGGGCGAGGATCCGTGAGGCCTCCGCATGGCCGCGCTCGGGCAGTTCGATCCGGACCCGCAGCGGGTGGTCGAGAGCGCGCAGGGAGACCTGGCGGGTGCGCCCCGCCGGGTCGAAGTAGGCGGCGAAGGCGGGCCGGTCCAGGAGGGCGATGCGGTCGGCGAGGAGGACGGCGAGGTCGCCGGGGCGCTCCGACTGGCGGGCCCGGGCATCCAGTTCGCGCAGCAGGGTGTGGGCTCCGGTGTCCTCCAGCGCGGCGCGCAGGGCGGCGATCGCCTCGGGCGCGCCGTCCAGCAGTTCACGCAGCTCGGGCACGGCCGGGAACCGGTCGTGGGCGGCCCGGAAGGGGCCGAGCAGCTGGGCCAGTACGGTCGCGGCACGCCGGCTGTCGCCACCGGGCAACTGCTCGGCGAGATCACCCACCAGCGCCTCGGCGAGGATCCCGGCGGCCTCGTCGGGGTCGGTGGTACCGCCGTAGAGGTCGAGGTCGCAGTCCGGATCCGGGCGGCCGACCCTGACCACCACGTCGAACGCGTCGTCAGGACCGAGATCGCCACCGGACGGTCCTACGGCGATCACCGCGCAGTGCCCGGCCAGCGCCTGCAGGCACATCGACTCCACCACCGGCCTGACCACACGGGTGGTCTTGCCGCTCCCTGCGGGCCCCACGGCGAGCAGCGAGGTACCCAGGACGCCCGGCTCCAGGGCGCATCCGACGCCGCGGTGCTGATAGGGGTTGCGCGGGTGGTCGGCGGCGGTACCGATGCGGACCTGATGGGCGAGCAGGTCGTGGTGCGCGGCCCTACGGGGCAGATCGCGCCGCCCCGAGGGGTGCGCGCAGGCCGCCGCGCCGTGCCGGAGCACGGTGTCCGTGAACGTCGCGAGCGAGTTCTTGCCGGACCGGACCGAACGCCAGGCCCGTTGGATCCTGGCCACGTCCACATCGTTCATCCGGCCGGCACGGACCTCGCCGGCGAGCTTGTCGGCGGCGTCGGCCGCACCGTGGAGACGCAGGTCGGGCCATTGCGCGGGGTCGGCGGCGGACTCGGGGCGGGGGGCGGCGGGGGGCTGGGGACGGAGGCGGCGGAGCAGGGGAGTCACATACCGACGAGCGAGCTCCGGCCATCGGCCGATGCGGCCGAAGACGATAGCGATTCCGAGGATCCATAGGCCGCTGTAGACGCGGGTGGCAACCGCGTAAATGATCTCGTCGCTGGACGTTGCGCCAATTACCCAGGCACGGGGGACAACAGCTTCGAGGGGCCAGGTCCAGTACGTGCCGAGGTACCCGTTCCACAGCAGCGACCACACCAGCCATCCACACAGGAACGAAATCACCGCCCCGGCCACCAGCTGACGCCCCGGCACCCGGTCCGTTTCCTCAGGCGGCTTAGGCCGGTGCCCGTACGTCCATACCCCGGGTGCCGCCGTCGGCCGCGGCATGCGAAGCCACCGCACCACCTCTGGTTCCCCGGCCCCCGCAGGCGGCACCGCCGGCATGGCCGGAACACCGGGCGGAGCGCCGGGCGGTGGCGGAGTGAGCGGCGCGGCGGCCGGGGGCGCGGGCGGGGCCGCGGGGCGCGGCACGGTGGGTTCGGATCGGTGCGCTCCCCCGGACGGGTGGGAAGCGGTGTTGCGTGCGTCGTGCGTGCCCTCGGTGTCCATCCGGTGCCCCTTGTCCCCCTTGAGCCGTGGCCTGGTGCGTGGTCGGGTCGGCCGAGGTGTCGGCCGGCGGCTGCGCTGCCATTGTCATGCCCGCGTTCGCGCGTCCGTTGCCGGGCGTGCCGTCGCTCAATCTACTGGCCGCGGTCCGTCGCTATGTCCGGTGCGGACAACGCAACACGCGCACTTCTCCCGAACGGAACATGCCAGACCCGCCCGGCCGCCCCTAACCTGCGAGAACAACACCTCTGTAGGTCCCCGTTCCACCCCCAGGAGACTGCCATGACCGAACTGTCCGGAGGCCCCGCCCTCGCCCAGGAGCGTCGCGTCGTCACCGCGATCCCCGGCCCGAAGTCGCAGGAGCTGTGGGCCCGTAAGCAGGCCACGGTGGCCGGTGGTGTCGGGGCCGTGCTGCCTGTGTTCGTCAAGCGCGCGGGCGGCGGCGTCCTGGAGGACGTGGACGGCAACTCCCTGATCGACTTCGGCTCGGGCATCGCGGTGACCTCGGTCGGCAACAGCGCGGAGGCGGTCGTCCGCCGGGCCACCGCGCAGCTCGCCGACTTCACCCACACCTGTGCGATGGTGACGCCGTACGAGCCGTACATCGAGGTCTGTGAGCAGCTGGCCGAGCTGACGCCGGGCGACCACGCGAAGAAGTCGGCGCTGTTCAACTCCGGTGCGGAGGCGGTGGAGAACGCCGTCAAGATCGCGCGGGCGTACACCAAGCGCCAGGCGGTCGTCGTGTTCGACCACGGGTACCACGGCCGGACGAACCTCACGATGGCGCTGACCGCCAAGAACATGCCGTACAAGCACGGCTTCGGCCCGTTCGCGCCCGAGGTCTACCGCGTCCCGGTGGCCTACCCCTACCGCTGGCTGACCGGCCCGGAGAACTGCGCGCAGGAGGCCGCCGAGCAGGCCATCTCGCAGATCACCAAGCAGGTGGGCGCGGAGAACGTCGCCGCGATCATCATCGAGCCGGTGCTCGGCGAGGGCGGCTTCATCGAGCCGGCCAAGGGCTTCCTGCCCGCCATCGCGAACTTCGCGAAGGAGAACGGGATCGTCTTCGTCGCGGACGAGATCCAGTCCGGCTTCTGCCGGACGGGGCAGTGGTTCGCGTGCGAGGACGAGGGCATCGTCCCGGACCTGATCACGACCGCGAAGGGCATCGCCGGCGGTCTGCCGCTGGCGGCCGTCACCGGGCGCGCGGAGATCATGGACGCGGCGCACGCGGGCGGCCTGGGCGGCACCTACGGCGGCAACCCGGTGGCCTGCGCCGCGGCGCTCGGCTCGATCGAGACCATGCGCGAGCAGGACCTGAACGCCAAGGCGCTGCGGATCGGCGAGATCATGAAGTCGCGGCTGACCGCGATGGCCGAGAAGTACGACATCATCGGCGAGGTCCGCGGCCGCGGCGCGATGATCGCGATCGAGCTGGTCAAGTCGGGTTCCAAGGAGCCGAACCCGGAGGCCACCGGCGCCCTCGCCAAGGCCTGCCACCAGCAGGGTCTGCTGGTGCTGACGACCGGTACGTACGGCAATGTGCTGCGCTTCCTGCCGCCGCTGGTCATCGGCGAGGACCTGCTGGGCGAGGGTCTGGACATCCTTGAGGCGGCGTTCGCCGAGATCTGATCGTGTGCGGGGTCCGGGCCCTGGCGGGGCCGGACCTGAATCGGATCTGAACCCGGGGCCGTGGTCCGGGGTGCGGCTGGTGCCGCGCCCCGGACCACGGCCGTGTGCGCGCCGGTCCGCGAGCCGGGGCGGCCGGGCGCGCGTTCGCGAGGCGGACGCGCGTAGCTGAAAGTGCCGAGTGAAGAAGATGTGCGGGGCCAATGGCGGCCGGGTGATGCGGCTGTCCGGTGCGCTCCGGGTGCCGTACGGTTTCTGCAGATGAGAGAAACACCCCGCCCGCAGGGGACTGCGGGCGACGCCCGGTCGGCGCTTCCCCGGCTCCGATCAGGCCGTGCCCTCGCGCACACCACCGGAACCCCTGGAATGGGGGGCTCCGGGAATCCTCACCGATCGGACGTCCGCCCGCCCCATACCCCCCGGGGCGCGCGGGACACCGGTCAGCGCGGCCGCCTCGGAACCACCCCCCCTGTTCCGAGGCGGCCGACCCCTTTTCCCAGTTTTTTCGGTTTTGCCGGTTTCCCCGGTTCTTCCGGTTTCCGCGGTTCTTCCGGATCGCCGG
>NZ_JBSFYC010000117.1:0-15798 GCF_053595675.1 Streptomyces sp. NPDC002446
TGCTGAACCTCGACGCGGCGGAGGAGGCGGGGGCGGGCGCGGGCGCGGAGGCGGGCACCCACCCCCGCCACCCACCCCCGCCACCCACCCCCGCCACCCACCCGTGGAAGGCCCCGGCCGCCCGCCGTGGGAGAGCGGACGGCCGGGACGGTGACGGTTCTGGGCCGAGCATTCAGCTGTTCTCGTCCTCCCCGCCGTGCTCTGCTCCCCGGCCCAGCGCAGCACGGAGCCGCCGGAATCCCTTCAACACGGTGGCCGGAGAAGGCTCTTGCCCCGGAGGGAAGTGGCGGGCAAGCCGCTTCACACGCTGGTTCAACTCCCGCTGCCGGCGCATCGGCATCGACCCACCCCCTTGGTGCACGTATCCGTCAGCGGCAAGAGCAGAACGGGCCTGACCGTCCATTCCACCCACGCCCCACCGCACTTGAGCGCCAGGCCGCAGGACTCGCCTCGCCGGAGTGCTCCCATGGCACCTACTTGCCCGTGAACGCTGACCGGCCCCAGCAATCGCTGCCGCTCGCGCGCGGTGAGGTCGGCGGTCATGGCCAGCCTCCGTGCATCCGCACTGATGAGCCGGACCGCCCGCACGGGGCATTGCGCGGCTACGCCCGTCCAAGACGCCAGGTCGTCCGCGTCGGACGAGCGATACACAAACCGCTCACACCAGAACCCGGGCGTGGTGAGGGCCGCGTCCCCGGCTACTTCGCGCTCCATGCCGCCCCCTGACCACCGGAGGCCGGGAGCGGAGCCCGCATCACCCTGCCGAGATCCTCGTCCGGCCGGGCGACGAAGGCATATGTGCGCCCCTGACCGTCAACTGCCCTGACAACAAACGGGATCCCGGCCGCCAGCCTGTCCAGCGCCCAGCGGTACTCGACCGCATCGTCCGACCACGCCCGCACCGCCTGGTCGTACGGCGCGCCTAACTGCCGGGCCACCTGCTCCGCCCGCTTACGGAGCCACCCCAGGGTCCTGCCCGGTGAGTACGACTTCCAGCTGCCGAGTGTGACCGGAGCCCCGGCCGGAGGCCGGACCGTGGCGTCGGCCCGGAACGGCATGCCCTCCCGGGCCGTCATGCCCTCCGGGGCCGTCATGCTCGGTGCCGTACTGACATGGACTGGCCGAGCACCGGGGCGTCGCACACGGTCAACTCGGCCCACACGGTCTTGCCGATGCCGTCCTGATCCTCGACGCCCCAACCACTGGCCAAGGCGTCCACCAGCACCAAACCACGCCCGCATTCTTCGTCCTCCTCGGCTTTCTTCATCACGGGTAGTTCGTCACTCGCGTCATGCACCTCCAGCCGCAGCCGCCCGTCCGACAACGCGAACCGGACGTCGATCTCCGCCCCGGCGGGCGCTTGCGCCTTCACGGCATTGGCGACCAGCTCGGACACCAACAGCTCGGCGACGTCAGCGGGTTCACCGGAGAGGCGCCAGGAGCGGAGCTGGCGGCGCAGCGCTTCGCGGGCTCGTCCGGCGCTACGGCCCTCGCTGGGAAAGCGGAAGTCCGCGGCAGGCGCATGGACGGAGGTCAGTCGTGTTGCTGCTGGTCGGGCGCGTGTGGACATAGCCATCCCCCTGGGGAGCGCGACTGGAGAACCGCAGTGCTGGGCGAATGCCGCAGCGTTACGGGATGCCACCCACGGTGGCAGCGGCCGCAGCAGGCGTGCAAGTAAATCTGGGGAATTAATTCCCCAGAGTGATAGCCTCAAGATCGAGGTTGCGGCGCCGAGTTGGGCAACTGGAGACTGGGCTCACCGTTTACGGGAGGTCAGAGGTGACGGGTCAACAGGCAAGCGCAGGGCGGAAGTCCACGGTCCTGGGAAGGAAGCTCGGCGGGGAGTTGCTCAAGCTCCGTGACGCCCAGGGGATGACGCAGCCCCAGGCCGCGCGGCACCTGACGGCTACCCAGACAAAGATCGCCAAGATAGAGCGCGGTGTATCGCCCGTCCGTGAACCTGACCTGCACGCCTTGTGCGACCTGTACGGGCTGGATCGCGTCGGCCCCGAGAGGGAGCGCGTACTCGCCCTTGCCAAGGCGGACCGCGAGCGCAGGCGCGCAAAGGGCTGGTGGGAGGAGTACACCGACCTGGGCGACCTACTGGAGTACATCCAGCTGGAGGCAGGCGCGTCCAGGATCCGTACGTTCCAGAACCAGTTGGTCCCGGGCCTGCTGCAGACGCCCGAGTACGCCCGTGCGGTCACCGTTGCGGATGACGCGTGGGAGGATCCGGACGAAGTCGATCAGTTCGTTGCGGCGCGGATCGGCAGACAGGCCCGGCTGACGGATGACGAGCCGCTGGAGTTGTGGGCGGTGCTCTCTGAAGCGGTCTTGCGCCAGCAGGTAGGCGGCCCGTCGGTGATGCGGGCGCAGCTGGAAAAGCTGCTTGAGGCATCCCACATGCCCAACGTCAAGCTCCAGGTCTGGCCGTTCGAGGCGGCGGCGCACGCGTCGATGAGCGGGCCGTTTGTGATCGTGGGCTTTGAGGAACCCGCTTCGCTGGACGTGGTGTACGTCGAGACCGCCAGCTCCAGGCTGTGGCTGGAGAGCGAGGAGGACGCAAACCGGCACCGCGGGCTGTTCGATAGCGTGCGCAGGAAGGCGCTGTCCCCCGAGGACACTCGCGCCCGGCTGTCCAGCCTGATCAAGGAGAACCGGTGACCGCATTCGAGTTCCGCAAATCCAGCTACAGCGGTTCCCAGGGCGAGTGTGTGGAGGTTGCCCGGAACGTTCCTGGTGTCACGGCCATACGCGACAGCAAGGATGCAGCCGGCGCTCGCCTCTTCTTCGAAACCGGCGCTTGGGGCGCGTTCATAGAGACGCTGAAGGCTGACGAGTCTGCGGCGGTCTGAAGCATTCCCGAGCCTGTGGCTCGGTCGTTCCGGGACGCCTCCGTCGTGCGCCGTCGCCTCAGCGCAACGCCTCAAGCGCCTTGAGAATGAGGGCCCGTGCTTCCGCGCCGTACACGGCCATGCTGCGTAGTTGCTCGAATGCCTTGAGGTACAGGGCGATTTCGGAGGGCTGGGTGACTCTTACGCGTGCTGACACCAGCTCAACCGATACCAGGCTGTCGTCGTACACGTGGAAGGTCTCACGCGGCGACTGCACCCGGTTGTGCGCTGCCATCGGGATGATGCCGAGCGACACGGCCGGCAGGGCACCAGCTGTAAGCAGGTAGCCCAGCTGCCCCGCCATCGTGTCGGCATCCCCGGTGCGGTAGTGCAGCGCTGCTTCTTCGATGAGGAGTACAAACCGGCGTCCCGGCTCGTGGATGACGCGGGAGCGCTCAACCCGGGCCTGCGCCGCCTCCGCGCTGTCGTCGAAAGGGAGCCCCCGGAATTCGGCGACCCTGCGCAGCACGGCAGCCGCATATCCCTCGGTTTGCAAAAGGCCTGGAATCAGGGTTGATGAATACACCCGGAACAACGTGGTCTGGCGGAAGAACTGGGCTGAACGGTTCTGCAACTGCTTGAGGCCGTTGCGCACCTGGTGCCGCCACTCGGTGTACAGCGACTCAGCGTGCAGGGATTGTGCGATGAGGCCTTCTGCCTCGTCGTCCGCCTGGCAGGCTCGGCACCATAGGCGGATGTCCTTGGTTGAGGGCGCGGTCCGGGCGTTCTCGACGCGGGATGTTTTCGCGTGGTGCCAGCCACACCGGTCAGCCAGCTCGATGACCGTCAGGCCAGCGCTCTTGCGCAGATCGCGTAGCCGACGCGCAACGGCTTCGCGACCTGCTTGCGCAGACGAGGACGGTGAGGCGGACATGAGCTGGCTGAGTCGGTGCCTTTGCTAGCGGATCTCGTACCGGTCGTGCGGTATGGCTCGCGACCATACGGCCTCGAACGCGTCTGCGCACAGTTTGGCCGCGGAAGGATCGTCGGTGATCTCTGGGCCGCCCGAGACGCCCTCACCGGTGAAGTGATTCCAACGGACCAGTTGCTCGTCGAACAACCAGAAGTCGTTGCCGGGGAGGGCAATGTCGGAGGCACGACGGCGGGGGAGCCAGCGGACCTGTTCGCCGGCAGCGACGTTGGTGAAGGTGCCGTCGTAGAGGAACCGGGTGTATTCGCTGACCGGCTCCGACACGATACGGGCCCGCCGCACGACGACGCCGCGAGACACGGTCTCTTGGATGAGGTCGTGCCACGGACGCCACCATGATGCCCGGTCTGCGGGATCGCGTCGGAATCCATTCTTCCAGTCGGCGAAGGGCCCCTTTTCGTAGTCGACAGCGTAGGAGTCGCGCATCTCCAAGTGCACGGCTGAACGCGTGCACTTGGAGATCAGCTCATTGAACTTCGGGACGGTCGACGGCATCGCACGCCTCCCGGATCATCTGCGTCATCCTGGCGGGGATGCGGATCACGGCTTCATGGTCCGGGATTCCCTTCGCATGGCCAGGGAGCTCGAACGCGGCACATTCCGCTTCGAGTTCGCGGCCTGGCTTCCAGCCTTGGGGGACGATTTCCTTCTTTTTCTGGTCGACTCACACCGTGGGACTTTCTCCCTCCTCGCAGTGGGGGTCGACCCCGATGAACCGTAATGCGATGTCGGTATCCCTGTGATTGTTCCCGTGCATGATGAGCTCTTCTTCTGCCCCGTGCCGTTAGTGGAGCTCGTACTGGGCGTGCGGAGTGGCTCTTGTCCACACTGCTTCGAAGGCGGCGGCGCAGAGTTTGGCGGTAGCAGGGTCGTCGGAGTGCTCGTGGACCGTCACGGCGCCGTCCCCGTCGAAGTGGTTCCACCGGATCAGGCGCTCGTCGAAGAGCCAGAAGTCGTTGCCGGGGAGGGCAATATCGGAGGCACGGCGGCGCGGAAGCCAGCGAACCTGTTCGCCTGCATGGTTGTTGACGGCGACGGCGTGATGCAGGTACCGAATGGAGTCGGACACCGGTTCGGAAACGATGCGTGCTCTCCGGATCTCAACGCCACGCGCGACGGCCCGGGAAATCACTTTGACCCACGGTGCCCAGTATTTCGAATCGGGATCGAGGTCTTGCTGGCCTGTGCGCTGCCAAATGGCGAAGTCCTCGGCTTCTTCGCTCACGTTGTACACATCCCGCATTTGCAGGAACACGGCGGAGCGCTGAGCGGACTCCATGAGTTCGTCAAATTCCGTTAGATCCATGTCAGCCTTCCACGACGGTGGCGCAGTGTTCTGCAACCCAGTGGATCGCACGCTCTGCGGCATCGGGTGATCTCCTTCAGCGCGGACGGTATGCGGACGGTGCGGCCATAGCGGTCCTCCGGTTTCCGGCCTACGGCTGTGCGCTGATGTGCATCACGATTGCGGGTCACGTGAGGCGTGGTCAAGACCGTAAAGCAGCCAACTCGCCTGTAGGAGTGGCTTCATGCACATATCTGCACACTGATGGCGACCGGGTACGCGAGGTCCATAGCGTCGTCATCCGTGCAGCTCTGCCGCGCGGCCGGATGTGGTGGCCGCGCCTGGTCTCAACCGCGCCCGATGGAGGCATCCGTATGTCCAACCCCGGCTCCCCAACCACGCCCGCGACGCTGAAATGCGCCAAGTGCAGGGACTTGGAGCGCGGTCGTCAGCAGGCCGCAGGGGAACGAGATCTCAGCAAAGTGACCGACTTCAACGTGTTGATCGCCCGGCATCGGACGGCGCACGCGAAGGGGCCCTGAACCTGGGCGCGGGTTCGCGGCAGCTGCGAAGAACTCCCGCTCCGGCCGTCATATCCCTGGCAGGGCACGGCCGGAGCGGGCGGGCCCGCTGAGGGGCCCTCGCAAGTGCACGACGACGCGCGGACCGACCGTGCGCCGACACAGCACCGAGGAGATCACCATGCGATACCGCCTCGACCCGGTCAAGTACGGCGGCGACGAGGACGACGGCCAGGACGGCGACCCCAGCGGAGGGTGCGGTGACGGGGACGGCTGCGGTCGTCAGTAGTCAGCGGGCGGCCGTGGCCCTCGGATGCCCGTGATCAGGCAGGCCCCTGCCCGTGTCCGGGGATGTGTTCGTACGCGGGCAGAGGCCGTCTTCTCTCAAGTGTTCGGCGACGAGCTGCCGGAGCGTGGCAGTGCGCACCGGTATCTGGCAGGAGTGAAATGGCGCGACCCCACCACCACGCCTACGTCTGGCTCGGGCACGGTGATGTCCTCGTCAAGCCGGGCGATGCTCACCGGCGCCCGGGTCACCCGGAGTTCCGGACCGCACAGGTGATGCCGCTGGAGTGCGCGGACTGGTTGCTGAAGCCGGCCTCCCGGATCGAGGGGACCTTCCACGAACCCAAGGAGGGAGCTGACTGGTATGCCGGGCAACTGGGCCGGTACGCCGAGCTCTTCGCCGGTTCCTGCACGGTGGAGCGTTCGTGGGAGCAGTACGAGGAGACCGTACGGATCCTGGCCGCCGGGGAGGACCGCGTCGGCGGGTGGTGGGTGAGCGGCGATCGTTTTCTCTCGCTCAATCTGATCGCTTGCAGCCCGCACCGGGTGCGTCCGGAGTACTCCTGCCCGCTGTAGCGGAACGGGCCGCGCCCAGCCCATTGGCTGTCAGACCCCCGTCCGGCCGTCGATGCGTTCGCGGATGAGGTCGGCGTGGCCGCAGTGGCGGGCGTACTCGGCGATCATGTGGGTGTAGATCCAGCGGAGGGTGACGCGGCCGTCCATGAAGGGGGCGGTGTCGTCCAGGGCGCGGGCGGCGCAGTTGTGGCGGGCGTGGTGGATCTCGGTCTGCCACAGGGGGAAGGCGTGGGCGTAGGTGGCCGTGTCGGCGAGGTCGAAGCCGCCGTCGTGGGGCCGGGGTCCGGGGGCGCCGGGGGTTTGGGGCGTGAAGAGCGGCGGGGCGGGTTCCTGGGCCAGGACCCGGCGGAACCAGTTGCGTTCGACCTCGGCCATGTGCTGGACGAGGCCGAGCAGGGTGATCGGGGACGGGCCCGCGGAGGCCTCGCGGAGCTGGGACTCCTCCAGGCCCTCGCATTTGAGGGCGAGGGTGGCGCGGTAGAAGTCGAGCCAGCTCTCCAGGGAGGTCCGCTCGTCGGCGTCCAAGGGGGGCATGGTGCGTTCGGGAGAGGGGGTGGGTGCTGGGCGTGGAGTGGGGGTGGAGGTCATGGGGGCATGGTGGCAGGGGGGTCTGACAGTGGCGGGCGGGAGCCGGAGGGGCGTACGCCGGAGCGGCGGTGCCGGGCTACGGCTGGGGGCGGGGGTGGCCCATGACCTCGCGGGCCAGTGCGATCAGGTCCGGGATGGCGGGGTGGCCCGGTCCGTCGCGCCAGGCGATGACCACCGGGACGGGTGGGGCGTCGGTGAGGGGGACGTACGCCATCGCGGGGTGGGGGTGCATCTCCGCGGTGGCGGAGGTGGTGACGCCGACGGCGCGGCCGCCGGTGATGGCGGCCAGCCAGTCGTCGGTGTTGCCGATGGTGATCGTCGAGGCGGGGCGTGCCGCGGGCGGCCACAGGTCGAGGGTGGTGATGCCGGAGACCGTGTTGAGCGCGATGGTGCGGTCGGCGAGCTCGGCGAGGGAGAGGGCGGCGCGGTGGGCCAGCGGGTCGTCGGCGGGCAGGCCGGCGACCCGGGGCTCGGTGCCGAGCTGCTCGGTGAGCAGGCCGGGGGTGCGGACCTCGCCGCGCAGCAGGGCGGCGTCCACGTCGCCGCGGGCCAGGCCCGCCGTACGGTCGTCGATGCGCAGGAGTTCGAGCGGGGTGTTGGGGTGCTCCCGGCGCCAGCGGCGCAGCAGGGCGGTGGTGTCCGTACCGGCCGCCGACCAGGCGTGGCCCACGCGCAGCGGCCAGGCGGCGCGGTGCGCGAGGCCGAGGGCCCGGTCGACGGCGGCCACCGCGACCGCCGCCCGGTCGCGGAAGGCGAGGCCGTCGGGGGTGAGCGCGAGGTGGTGGGTGGAGCGGTCGACGAGGCGGAGCCCCAGTTCCTGTTCGAGCTGGCGGAGCGTACGGGAGACCGCCGGCTGGGTCAGATGCAGGCGTTCGGCGGCACGGGTCACGCTGAGCGTGTCGGCGATGGCGAGAAAGCAGCGGAAGTGACGCAGCTCGATGGTCATGCGCGCGGAGCATAACAACAGGGGAAACGGCATTTCACGGACCGGAAGAGGGGGCTTTAGCGTGGTGGGGTGAACGCTTCGCCTGCCGGTCCTGAGGGACGCATACCCGCCACTGACGTCGACATGACCGTCCCGACCCCGGGCGACCGGGAGATCCCGCACCCCGGCGACGGGGAGATCCCGCACCCCGTACCGCCGTCGCCCGAGGTGCGGACGGCGGAGGCCGAGGCCAGCCGGGCCGGTGCGGCGGGGGCGCGCGGGCGGATCGCGTCGGTGGCGATGGTGATCGGCGGGATCGTCTCGCTGCAGTTCGGCTCCTCGGTGGCGGTGCTGCTCTTCCCGCGGGCCGGTGCGCTGGGCGTGGTCACCCTGCGGCTGGTCGTCGCCTCGCTCGTCCTGCTCCTCGTCTGCCGTCCCCGGGTGCGCGGCCACACACGGGGCGACTGGGCCACGGTCGTCGCGTTCGGCGTCGCGCTGACCGGGATGAACTCGCTCTTCTACCAGGCGATCGACCGGATCCCGCTGGGCGCCGCGGTCACCCTGGAGTTCCTCGGACCGCTGATCCTGTCGGTGGCCACCTCGCGCCGGCTGCTCAGTCTGCTGTGGGCGGCGCTGGCACTGGGCGGGGTCGTACTGCTGGGCCGCGAAGGGTTCGACGGGCTCAACCTCCTCGGCGCGTCCTGCGCCCTGGCGGCCGGCGGCCTGTGGGCCGCGTACATCCTGCTCTCCGCCCGTACGGGAGCGCGCTTCCCGCAGGCGGACGGGCTGGCACTGGCGATGACCGTCGCCGCCGTGCTCAGCCTGCCGCTGGGCATCTTGGGCGCGGGCGCCGCGCTGCTGGATCCGGTCACCCTGGGCCTGGGCGCGGCGGTCGCGCTGATGTCGTCCGTGCTGCCCTACACCCTGGAGCTGCGCGCCCTGCGCAGGCTGCCCGCGTCCGGCTTCGCGGTGATGATGAGCCTGGAGCCGGCCGCGGCGGCCACCGCCGGCTTCCTGGTCCTGGGGCAGGCCCTGGGCTGGGCGGAGATCGCGGCGATCGGACTCGTCGTCGTCGCCAGTGTGGGCGCGGTGCGGTCGGCGGCCCGCCATCACTGACCCGACCTCCTGAGCATCAACCGACACCCTGGGCATCAACCGACACCCTGGGCATCACCCGACACCCTGGGCATCACCCGACCCCCTGAGCATCACCCGGCATCGGGCACGCCTGACTGAATCATGCAGGCGTGCTTGATTGTTTCCCGGCGCGCTGCCACCCTCGGGGCGGAACCCGTCACCCACGGGACCCCGCAACGCACCACGCACCACGCACCACAACGCCTGTCAACTCGCCCTGGCCGCAAGGCGGTTGGGTCGACGAGGGGAGTGCCGCGTGTCCGATCCCGGTGCCGTACTGGCCGATCTCAGGGCGGAGAGCGAGGAGCTGGACGCGCTGGTCGCCGGGCTGCCGGCTGCGCGCTGGCGGACGCCGACGCCCGCCGAGGGATGGACCATCGCCCATCAGATCGCGCATCTGGCGTGGACCGACCGGCAGGCGCTGCTCTCGGCCGCCGACCCGGAGGGGTTCGCGCGCGGCGCCCGGGAGGCGCTGGCCTCGCCGCTGACCTTCGTCGACGAGGCCGCCGAGGCCGGTGCGCACACACCGCCCGCGAAGCTGCTGGCCGGCTGGCGCACCGGCCGCGACGAACTGCAGCGGGTGCTCGCCGCACGCCCGACGGGCGAGAAGCTGCCGTGGTACGGCCCGCCGATGAGCGTCGCGTCGATGGCCACCGCGCGGCTGATGGAGACCTGGGCGCACGGCCAGGACGTCGCCGACGCGCTCGGCGTGACACGGCTGCCCACCGCGCGGCTGCGGCATATCGCGCGGATCGGGGTGCGCACCCGCGACTTCGCCTATGCGCTGCACCGGCTCACCCCTCCCGAGGAGGAGTTCAGGGTGGAGCTGCGGGCGCCGTCGGGGTCCCGTGAGCACGGGGAGGTGTGGGAGTACGGGCCGCCCGGCGCCGCGCAGCGGGTGACCGGCAGCGCGCTGGAGTTCTGCCTGCTGGTGACCCAGCGGGCGGACCGCGCCGAGCTGCCCTCCGTACGCGCCGAGGGGGCGGAGGCGGAGCGCTGGCTGGGCATCGCGCAGGCCTTCGCGGGCCCGCCGGGCAAGGGCCGCGCGCCCTCGGCGGGACGCACCCCCTCGGGGAAGGACCAAACCGCGTGAGCGGCGACGGTGCCCCGGCCGGGCCGTCCCCGGCCGCCCCGTCCCCGGCTCCCCGGCCCCCGGCTGCCCCCGTACGCCCCGTAGGGGAAGACCCCGGCCTCCTCCGCGTCGGCAACGCCTCCGGCTTCTACGGCGACCGCTTCGACGCGCTGCGCGAGATGCTCACCGGCGGCCCCCTGGACGTGCTGACCGGCGACTACCTCGCCGAGCTGACCATGCTGATCCTCGGCCGCGACCGCCTCAAGGACCCCGCCCGCGGCTACGCCACGACCTTTCTGCGCCAGCTGGAGGAGGGCCTGGCACTGGCCGCCGAGCGCGGGGTGCGCATCGTCACCAACGCGGGCGGCCTCAACCCGTCCGGACTCGCCGATGCCGTAAGGGAGTTGGCCGGCAAGGTCGGGGTCGCGGTCAGGGTGGCGCACGTCGAGGGCGATGACCTGCTGGCACGAGGGGACGGCCCCGGCCGGGGAAGGGCAGGGTGGGGCGAGGGCGTGCTGACCGCCAACGCCTATCTGGGCGGCGGCGGGATCGCCGCGTGCCTGCGGGCCGGGGCCGATGTGGTGGTGACCGGCCGGGTCACCGACGCCGCGCTGGTCAGCGGCGCGGCCCAGGCACACTTCGGCTGGCGGCCGCAGGACCTGGACCAGCTGGCCGGTGCCGTGGTGGCCGGGCATGTGCTGGAGTGCGGAACCCAGGCGACCGGCGGGAACTACGCGTTCTTCGGGGACCACGACCTGCTGCGGCCGGGCTTTCCGCTTGCCGAGATCGCCCGGGACGGCTCGGCGGTGATCACCAAACACCCGGGGACGGGCGGCACGGTCGACCTCGGCACCGTCACCGCCCAGCTGCTCTACGAGACCTCCGGCGCGCGCTACGCCGGGCCCGACGTCACCGCGCGGCTGGACACCGTACGGCTGGTGGCCCAGGCGCCCGACCGGGTCCGGATCGAGGGGGTGCGCGGCGAGGCGCCGCCGCCGGACCTCAAGGCCGGGCTGACCCGCCTGGGCGGCTGGCGCAACGAGGTGACCTTCGCCCTGACCGGGCTGGCCGTCGAGGCCAAGGCGGAGCTGGTCAGGGCGCAGATGGAGGCCGCGTTCGAGGCCGCGGGGCGCCGCCCGGCCCAGGTGCGCTGGACGCTGGCGCGCACCGACCGGGCCGACGCCGACGTCCAGGAGGAGGCCGCCGCGCTGCTGCACCTGGTGGTGCGGGACACCGACCAGGACGCGGTGGGGCGGACGGTCAGCGGCGCCGCGATCGAGCTGGCGCTGGCCAGTTACCCCGGCTTCCACGTCACCGCGCCGCCCGGCAGGGGCTCCCCCTACGGGGTGTTCGAGGCGCTGCCCGTGCCGGCCGGTGAGGTGCCGCACCGCGCCGTACTGCCGGACGGCACCCGGATCGACGTCCCCCCGCCGCGCGAGACCCGGAAGGTGGTGCGGCTGCCGGACCCGCCCCCGCCCGGACCGCCGCCCGCCGGGCCCACCCGCCGGGCGCCGCTCGGGCTGATCGCCGGGGCCCGCAGCGGCGACAAGGGCGGCTCGGCGAACGTCGGGGTGTGGGCCCGCAGCGACGCGGCATGGCGCTGGCTGGCGCACACGCTGACCGTCGAACGGCTGCGGCAACTGCTCCCGGAGACCGCCCCGCTGCCGGTCGACCGGCACGTACTGCCGAATCTGCGCGCGCTCAACTTCGTGGTCGAGGGCCTGCTCGGCGAGGGCGTCGCGGCACAGGCCCGGTTCGACCCGCAGGCCAAGGCCCTGGGGGAGTGGCTGCGCGCGCGGCACATGGACATACCGGAGGAACTCCTGTGACCGTGCTGACAACCGGCGTTGACCCGACGGGCGCCGAGTACACCGAGCGCCGGGCGGCGATGCTCGCCAGGCTGGCGGACCTGGAGGCCGAGCACGCCAAGGCGGTCGCGGGCGGCGGCGAGAAGTACGTCGACCGGCACCGGGGGCGCGGCAAGCTGCTCGCCCGGGAGCGGATCGAGCTGCTCGTCGACCCCGACACCCCCTTCCTGGAGCTGTCGCCGCTCGCGGCCTGGGGCAGCGACTATCAGGTCGGCGCCTCGCTGGTCACCGGCATCGGCGTCATCGAGGGCGTGGAGTGCCTGATCACCGCCAACGACCCGACCGTGCGCGGCGGCGCCTCCAACCCCTGGACGCTGAAGAAGGCCCTGCGCGCGAACGAGATCGCCTTCGCCAACCGGCTGCCGGTGGTCTCCCTCGTCGAGTCCGGCGGCGCCGATCTGCCCAGCCAGAAGGAGATCTTCATCCCGGGCGGGGCGCTGTTCAGGGACCTCACCCGGCTGTCGGCGGCCGGCATCCCCACCGTGGCCGTGGTCTTCGGCAACTCCACCGCCGGGGGCGCCTACGTCCCCGGCATGTCCGACCACGTCATCATGGTCAAGGAGCAGGCGAAGGTCTTCCTGGGCGGGCCGCCGCTGGTGAAGATGGCGACCGGCGAGGAGAGCGACGACGAGTCGCTGGGCGGGGCCGAGATGCACGCCCGTACGTCGGGCCTCGCGGACCACTTCGCGGTGGACGAACCCGACGCGCTGCGCCGGGCGCGGCGGGTGGTCGCCCGCCTCAACTGGCGCAAGGCGCACCCCGATCCGGGCCCCGCGGCGCCGCCCGCCTGCGACGAGGACGAACTGCTCGGCATCGTCCCCGGCGACCTCAAGGCGCCCTTCGACCCGCGCGAGGTCATCGCCCGGATCGTGGACGGCTCGGACTTCGACGAGTTCAAGCCGCTGTACGGGCCGAGCCTGGCCACCGGCTGGGCCGAGCTGCACGGCTACCCCGTCGGGATCCTCGCCAATGCGCAGGGCGTCCTGTTCAGTGCGGAGTCCCAGAAGGCCGCACAGTTCATCCAGCTGGCCAACCAGCGCGACATCCCCCTCCTCTTCCTCCACAACACCACCGGCTACATGGTCGGCAAGGAGTACGAGCAGGGCGGCATCATCAAGCACGGCGCGATGATGATCAACGCGGTGTCGAACTCGAAGGTCCCGCATCTGTCCGTCCTGATGGGGGCCTCCTACGGCGCGGGCCACTACGGCATGTGCGGCCGCGCCTTCGACCCCCGGTTCCTGTTCGCCTGGCCGAGCGCCAAGTCCGCCGTCATGGGCCCGCAGCAGCTGGCCGGTGTGCTCTCGATCGTCGCCCGCGCCTCGGCGGCCGCCAAGGGGCAGCCCTACGACGACGAGGCCGACGCCTCCCTGCGCGCCATGGTGGAGCAGCAGATCGAGTCGGAGTCGCTGCCGATGTTCCTGTCCGGGCGGCTCTACGACGACGGCGTCATCGACCCGCGCGACACCCGCACCGTCCTCGGCCTGTGCCTGTCCGCCCTGCACACCGCGCCCGTCGAGGGCGCGCGGGGCGGCTTCGGCGTCTTCCGGATGTGAGGCAGCAGTGATCCGTTCCGTCCTGGTCGCCAACCGCGGCGAAATCGCCCGCCGCATCTTCCGTACGTGCCGCGAACTGGGCATCGCCACCGTCGCCGTGCACTCCGACGCCGACGCCGGCGCGCCCCACGTCCGCGAGGCCGACACCGCCGTACGGCTGCCCGGCACCGCCCCGGCCGACACCTACCTGCGCGGCGATCTGATCGTGCGGGCCGCACGGGCCGCGGGCGCCGACGCCGTCCACCCCGGATACGGCTTCCTCTCCGAGAACGCCGGCTTCGCGGCGGCGGTGGCCGACGCGGGCCTGACCTGGATCGGCCCGCCGCCCGCCGCCATCGAGGCGATGGCCTCCAAGACCCGGGCCAAGGAGCTGATGGCGGCGGCCGGAGTGCCGCTGCTGGCGCCCGTCGACCCGGCCGCCGCCACCGCGGCCGAGCTGCCCCTGCTGGTGAAGGCCGCCGCGGGCGGCGGCGGCCGCGGTATGCGCGTGATCAGCGAACTCGGCGACCTGGACGCCGCGTTGAAGGCCGCCGGCGCCGAGGCGGCGGCCGCCTTCGGGGACGGCGAGGTCTTCGTCGAGCCGTACGTCGTCGGCGGACGCCACATCGAGGTGCAGATCCTCGCCGACGCGCACGGCACCGTCTGGACGCTCGGCACCCGCGACTGCTCCCTCCAGCGCCGCCACCAGAAGGTCATCGAGGAGGCGCCCGCCCCGGCCCTGCCCGACGCGCTGCGCGAGAGCCTGCGCACGGCCGCGGAGCGGGCCGCCCGCGCCATCGGCTACCGCGGCGCGGGCACCGTCGAGTTCCTGGTGTCGGCCGAAGGCCGGGCGTACTTCCTGGAGATGAACACCCGCCTGCAGGTCGAGCACCCGGTCACCGAGGAGATCTACCGCCTCGACCTGGTCGCCCTGCAGATACGGGTGGCCGAGGGCCGGCCGCTCGACCCGTGCCCGCCCAACCCCTCGGGCCACGCCGTGGAGGCCCGCCTCTACGCCGAGGACCCGGCGGCCGGCTGGCAGCCGCAGACCGGCACCCTGCACCGCATCGAGCTGCCCGACGGCATCCGCCTGGACTCCGGCGTCACCGGCGGCGACACCGTCACCGTCCACTACGACCCCCTGCTCGCCAAGGCCGTCGCCTGGGCACCGACCCGCGACGAGGCCCTGCGCAAGCTGGCGGGCGCCCTGGAACGCGCCCGCATCCACGGCCCCGCCACCAACCGCGCACTGCTCGTCCGCTCCCTGCGCCACCCGGAGTTCACCGCCGCCACGGGCCTGGACACCGGCTTCTACGACCGCAACCTGGCGGAGCTGACCGAGGACGAGGACCCCGCGGCGGCGCGGACCGCCGCGCTCGCCGCGGCGCTCGCCGACGCCCACGGACGCTCCCGCTTCGGCGGCTTCCGCAACGTCCCCTCCGCACCGCAGACCAAGACCTACGACTGCGACGGCACGACGCACGAGATCCGCTACCGGCTGGGCCGCGACGGGCTGCACGCCGAGGACTTCCCCGGCGTGCGCCTGCTGGCCTCCTCCCAGGAGCGCGTGGTGCTCGAAGTGGACGACCTACGCCGGGAGTTCACCGTCGCGCGCTACGGCGACCGGGTGCACGTCGACACCCCGCACGGCTCCTGGGCCCTGACCGCGCTGCCCCGCTTCCCCGACCCCGCCCCCCGTACGGAGCCGGGCTCGCTGCTGGCCCCCATGCCCGGCACGGTGGTCCGTATCGCCGACGGACTGGCCGAGGGTGCCCGGGTCGAGCCGGGCCAGCCGCTGCTCTGGCTGGAGGCGATGAAGATGGAACACAAGATCACCGCACCGGCCGCCGGCACCCTCACCGCACTGCCCGCCCGCACCGGCCAGCAGGTCGAGGTGGGCGCACTGCTCGCTGTGGTCACGGACTAGGGGCCTGTACGGACCGCACGCACCTCACCCACGCACACAAGGAGCCGTCATGAACAGCCCTGTGATCGAGACCGAGGAACACCGCGCCCTGCGCGACGCCGTGGCCGCGCTGGGCCGCCGCTACGGCCGCGAGTACTTCGCCGCCGTCGTCGCCGAGGGCCGGCACACCGACGACCTGTGGGCGGAGGCCGCGCGGCTCGGCTACCTGGGCGTCAACCTCCCCGAGGAGTACGGCGGCGGAGGCGGCGGCATCA
>NZ_JBSFYC010000118.1:0-15490 GCF_053595675.1 Streptomyces sp. NPDC002446
ACGCCGCCCGCGACACCAGCGCCGCGGTCGTCCTGGTCACCCACGAATCCCGGGTCGCCGCCTACTCCGACCGCGAGATCGTCGTCCGCGACGGCAAAGTGAAGGACATGCTGGCGGGCTTGGTATGAGCCTGCTGCGCTCGCACGCCGGCACCGACGGCGGGCGCGGCGACGACCGCGCGCCCACCGCACCCCGGCCCCCGCAGCCGTGCGCCGCCCCGCGCGGCGGCCCCGCCGTCTGGGCCCGGGACCTCGTCATGGGCATGCGGTTCGCGGCCGGCGACGGCCGCGAGGGCTGGATCCGTACGGCGCTGACCGCCGCCGGCGTCGCGCTGGGCGTGGCCGTCCTGCTGCTCGGCGCGTCCGTGCCCACCCTCATGGACTCCTGGCACGGCCGGGAGAAGGCCCGCGAGAACCTCGGCCAGCGCCACGAGCCCCGGCCCGCCGACGACACCCTGCGCTACGCCTCGGTCGACACCACCTTCCACGGCACGCCGATCCGCGGCCGACTGGTGCGCCCCGACGGCGCGCATCCACCGGTGCCGCCCGGTGTCCACCGGCTGCCGGGCGCCGGGAGGATGCTGGTGTCCCCCGCTCTCAAGGAGCTGCTGGACTCCCCCGACGGCGCCCTGCTCCGCGAACGCCTGGACTACGAGATCGCCGGCACCATCGGCGACGCGGGCCTGCTGGGCCCGCGGGAGCTCACCTACCTCGCGCAGAGCGCCACCCTGGCCGCGCCCCACGGCTACCGCATCGACCACTTCGGCAAGGACTGGGACCCCACGCCGATGCGGGCGCCGGCCGTGCTCCTGGTGATCATGGTGTGTGTGGCGCTGATGATGCCGGTGATGGTCTTCATCGGTACGTCCGTACGGTTCGGCAACGAGCGCCGCGAGCGCCGGCTGGCCGCACTGCGGCTGGTCGGTGCCGATGTCCGCACCACCCGCCGGATCGCCTCCGGCGAGGCGCTGTTCGGCTCGCTGCTGGGGCTCGTCGGCGGCGCCGCGCTGTTCCTCGGCGGCCGCCAGTGCGCCCCGCTGATCACCCTGTGGGACATCAACGTCTTCCCCTCGGACGTGGCGCCGGGCCCGCTCACCGCGGCCCTGATCACGCTGCTCGTCCCCACGGCGGCGGTCCTGGTGACGCTCTTCGCCCAGCGCGGCATCACCGTCGAGCCGCTGGGCGTCGTCCGCAACCGCCCGCCCGTCCGGCGCCGGCTGTGGTGGCGGCTCGCGCTGCCCGCCGGGGGCGCCCTCCTGCTGGTCCCGCTGGTGTGGGAGCGGCCCTGGACGGACACCCCGCTGAACACCGCCCGGCTCGCGGCCGGTTCGATGCTGCTGCTGTTCGGCGTCACCGCGCTGCTGCCCTGGCTGGTGGACGCGGTGGTCGGCCGGCTGCGCGGCGGCCCGGTCCCCTGGCAACTGGCCGTCCGCCGCCTCCAGTTGAGCAGCGGCTCGGCCACCCGCGCGGTGGGCGGCATCACCGTCGCGGTGGCCGGCGCGATCGCGGTCCATATGCTGATGACCGGTATGCAGACCGGTTACGCCCAGGCGTACGCGGAGTCCGGCAAGGTCCCGCAGATCGGGCTGTGGAGCACGGCCAAGGGCTGGCCGCACACCGAACGCGCGATCGGCGCGCTCCGCGACACCCCCGGGGTGACCGCGGTCCGCGGCACCATCGACACGCTCGCCGTGCGGATGCCGGCCGCCGGCCGGGCCCCGTCCGACGCTCCGCAGGCCGGCCTCGCCATCGCCAGCTGCGCCGAACTGACCCGCCTCGCCGACCTGCCGTCCTGCCACGACGGCGACGTCTTCCTCAGCACCAACAACCCCGCCCGGGACGCCGCCCTGGCGCCCGGCACGCCCCTCGACCTCAACGTCCGGATCCCGCACGCGGACCCGGTGGCGCCCTACCCCTGGAAGGTCCCCGAGACGGCCCGCGGCGCCCGCCTGCACGCGGCCGGGGCCGGCCTCGACCGCATCGCCTACGACCTGCTGGTCACGCCCTCCGCGATCGACCTCACCCGGCTCGACGAACCCACCACGCAGCTCATGGTCGACTTCGACCGAGCGACCCCGGACGCGGTGGAGCACATCCGCAACACCGCGGCCCGTATCGACCCGGCGATGCACGAGTTCTCCGTGGTCGACAACCCGCACGACAGTCAGCTCTCCAGCGTCCGCACCGGCCTGTTCATCGGCGCCGTGGTCACCCTGCTGCTGATCGGCGCGGGCCTGATCATCTCCACCGTCGAGCAGCTCCACGAGCGCCGCCGCCTGCTGTCCACCCTCGATGCGTACGGCACCCGCCGCGCCACCCTGGGCTGGTCGGTGCTGTGGCAGACCGCCATCCCGGTCGCGCTCGGCCTGGGCCTGGCACTGGCCTGCGGACTGACGCTGGGGACGCTGCTGCTGTCAGTCATCGAGTCCGCGGTGACCGTGGACTGGCCGGTGGTCGCGGCGATGACCGGCATCGGCGGCGGCGTGATCCTCTTCGTGACGGCGCTGAGCCTGCCGCCGCTGTGGCGGATGATGCGGCCGGAGGGGCTGCGGACGGAGTGACGGTGCCCGAACGGGTGAACGTTGTCGTACAAGACGCGTGCGGGTGCCCCGGCCTACGATGATGCTCTCGACACCAGCCACAAGGAGGCACTATGTCTGCCGCAGCGGTCGAGCACCCCTGTGACGGTAAGCCCCCAACTCTGCTCGACGAAGCCGAGCGGCTCGCCGAGCGGAACCCCGGCTATCGAGTCGAGATCCTCGGGGGAGTAATCACCGTGACCCCACCGCCCGACGGCGCCCACGGACAATCACTGACCGACCTCATCTTCACCTTCGCCGCATTGCACGGTGACGAGTCGAAAGTGATCCAAGGCATCGGTCTGTGGCTCCCGGGCGGCCCGTTCGACTTCGCGGTACCCGACCTCGCGGTCGTCGACGCCGACTTCAGGGATCACCTGATCCAGAACAACTGCTACGCCCCGGACACGTTCCGCCTGGTACTTGAGGTCACCTCGTCCAACTACAACGCCGACCTCAAGATCAAGGTCACCGCCTACGCCAATGCCAAGATTCCGGTCTACGTGATCGTGGACCGCAAGCACAACCGCCTGCACGTCCTGCAGGACCCCCTCGCCAACGACTACGCCAAACACCGCGTCTACGCCCCGGGCGAGCACGCCGCCCTCCCCGGCTCCATCGGCAGTGCCGTCACCCTCGACGTAACAGCGATCCTCGAAGCCGCCCGTCCCTGACCCTCACCCCTTCACCATCCGCACCGGCAACCCCCGCAGCGCCCCCCGCAGCGCCGCCGCGAACTGCTCGAACTCCTCCTGGCGGGCGGCGCCCGTGCGCATGGCCAGGGCGATGCGGCGAGAGGGTGCGGGGTCGGCGAAGTAGCCGGTCGTGAGCTGGTCGTTGCGGGCGGTCTCGACCCGTAGCGCGGTGCGCGGGAGCAGGGTGACGCCCAGGCCGCCGGCCACCAGCTGGACCAGTGTGGACAGGCCCGCCGCGCTCGTCGTCACGGGGGTGTTCTCGTCCCGCCCCGCCTCGCGGCAGATGTCCAGGGCCTGGTCGCGCAGGCAGTGGCCCTCGTCGAGGAGGAGCAGGTCCAGTTCCTGGAGGGCCTGGCGGGGGATGTCGCCGCGGCCGCCGAGCCAGTGGTCCTTGGGGGCGACCAGGACGAAGTCCTCGTCGAAGAGCGGGAGTTCGGTGACCTGGGGGACACCGAGGGGGACGGCCAGCAGGAGCAGATCGAGGCGCCCGTGGGCGAGGCCGTCCAGGAGGGAGGCGGTCTGCTCCTCGTGCACCTGGAGGTCCAGGTCGGGGTAGGTGCCGTGGACCAGCCGCAGGACGGCCGGCAGGAGGTACGGCGCGACCGTCGGGATGACGCCGAGGCGCAGTACTCCCGTGAAGGGGGCGCGGGCCGCCTCCGCCTCCTCCATCAGATCGCCGACGGCCTCCAGGACCGTACGGGCGCGGGCCGCCACCCGCTCCCCCGCCGGGGAGAGCAGCACCTTGCGGGTCGTACGCTCCAGGAGCTGCACACCGAGCGCCTCCTCCAGCGCGGAGACGGCGCCGGACAGCGCGGGCTGGCTCATGCCGATCTCGGCCGCCGCCTCGCGGAAGTGCAGATGCTCGGCCACCGCGGCGAAGGCCCGCAGCTGGGCCAGGCTGGGCTGGCGGGGCCGGCCGCCCTGGCTCACCGGTGAAGCCACTGATAACCACCTCCGATCAACATCTACCAGTCTAGCTATTTCCCTGATCAATGCCTCCTGTGGCACGGTGTAACCCGTCCAAGCCTCAGAGAAATACCGAGAGTCCTCAAAAGGGACTTTCTGTGTAAAAGGAGAGCGCGTGCTCACTGTTGGTGACAAGTTCCCCGAGTTCGACCTGACTGCCTGTGTCTCGCTGGAGAAGGGCAAGGAGTTCGAGCAGATCAACCACAAGACCTACGAGGGCAAGTGGAAGATCGTCTTCGCGTGGCCCAAGGACTTCACCTTCGTGTGCCCGACCGAGATCGCCGCCTTCGGCAAGCTGAACGACGAGTTCGCCGACCGTGACGCCCAGATCCTCGGCTTCTCCGGCGACTCCGAGTTCGTGCACCACGCCTGGCGCAAGGACCACCCGGACCTGACCGACCTGCCCTTCCCCATGCTCGCCGACTCCAAGCACGAGCTCATGCGCGACCTGGGCATCGAGGGCGAGGACGGCTTCGCGCAGCGCGCCGTCTTCATCGTCGACCAGAACAACGAGATCCAGTTCACGATGGTGACCGCCGGCTCCGTCGGCCGTAACCCCAAGGAGGTCCTGCGGGTCCTCGACGCCCTCCAGACGGACGAGCTGTGCCCGTGCAACTGGAGCAAGGGCGAGGACACCCTCGACCCGGTCTCGCTGCTGGCCGGTGAGTGAGACCCATGGCTCTCGATGACCTGAAGTCCGCGGTTCCGGACTACGCCAAGGACCTGAAGCTGAACCTCGGTTCGGTGATCGGCAACAGCGACCTGCCGCAGCAGCAGCTGTGGGGCACGGTCCTGGCCTGCGCGATCGCGTCGCGCTCGCCGAAGGTGCTGCGCGAGCTGGAGCCCGAGGCGAAGGCGAACCTCTCCGCCGAGGCGTACACCGCCGCCAAGTCGGCCGCCGCCATCATGGCGATGAACAACGTCTTCTACCGGACCCGGCACCTGCTGTCGGACCCGGAGTACGGCACCCTGCGCGCCGGTCTGCGGATGAACGTCATCGGCAACCCGGGCGTGGACAAGGTCGACTTCGAGCTGTGGTCGCTGGCCGTCTCGGCCATCAACGGCTGCGGCATGTGCCTGGACTCGCACGAGCAGGTGCTGCGCAAGGCCGGCGTGGACCGCGAGACGATCCAGGAGGCCGTCAAGATCGCGTCCGTCCTGCAGGCCGTCGGCGCCACGCTGGACGCCGAGGCCGCGCTCGCCGAGTAACCACGGCGGCATACGGCGCCGGGCGATCCGGCACCGGCAACGCTCATACGGAACCCCGCAGACACACCGTGTCTGTGGGGTTCCGGCGTTCTCGGGCTCCCGTCGTGCCGGGACCGGCCCGGCGGCTCAGTCGCCGGACTCCTCGGGCGCGCGCTTCACCGGGGGCGGGGTCGGGGCCACGCCGATCGCGGTGGCCCCGCGGGGCGCCACCGACATCCGCAGCGCCTGCTCCCGTGAGTACGACCGCAGATAGCCGACGACCGTGTTGGTGACCGCCACCAGCGGGACGGCCACGACCGCGCCGCCGATGCCCGCGATCAGGCCGCCCGCGGCGACCGAGAGGATCACCGCCAGCGGATGCACCCGCACCGCCCGGCCCAGGATGAACGGCTGCAGCACATGGCCCTCGATCTGCTGGACGGCCAGGACGACCGCAAGCACCATCAGCGCCTGGAAGACGCCTTGGGTGACCAGCGCGACGACGCACGCCAGCGCGCCCGAGACCACCGCGCCGATCAGCGGGATGAACGCGAAGAGGAAGATGAAGACGGCGAGCGGGACGGCCAGCGGCACGCTGAGGAAGTAGAGGCCGATGCCGATGAAGATGGCGTCGATGAGCGCCACGATGACCGTGCCGCGCACATAGGCGGTCAGCGTCCGCCAGGCCCGCGGCCCGGCGCCCGCCACGCCCTCCCGGGCCGCGCCCGGCACCAGCTTGAGCAGCCACTCCCAGATCCGCCGCCCGTCGTAGAGCAGGAAGAGCGTGGTGAACATCGCCAGCAGGATGCCGGTGAACACCTCCAGGACGACGGTGACGCCCTCCAGCCCGGCCGAGGTGATCGCCTCGGTGTTGGCGCCGATCGCGTCCTGCAGGTTCTTGGCGATGCTGTTGATCTGACTCTCGGTCACATGGAACGGGCTCTTCAGCAGCCAGCCCTTGAGCTCGGTGATGCCCTCCTGGATACGGCTGGAGACCGAGTCGATATTGTCCTGGACCTGCCACACCACGAACCAGCCGACCAGGCCCATGATGACGAAGCCGCCGATGAAGGTCAGCGCGGTGGCCGGCCCCCGCGGCAGCCCCCGCCGGCGCAGCCAGCCCACCGTCGGCTGCAGCAGCGCGGTGATCAGCGTCGCCGCGACGAACGACAGCACTACCAGCTCGATGGTGGTGATGACGCGCGCCAGCACCCACAGCGTGGCCGCGAGCACCAGCAGCCGCCAGCCCACCTCGGCGGCGACCCGTACACCCCACGGCACGGCCGCGACCGGGTCGGGGCGGGCCGCGACGGCCGGGGCGTAGGAGGGCGGCGCGGGAACGGACTCCGGCGGACGGGCGGCGGACGGCGGGTCGTCCCCGGTCGCGGGGTGCGGCACGCCGTCGACCGCCTCCGGCGTACGGGTGACGATGAGCGTGCCCAACGGGCCGTCACCGGCCGGGCCACCGCCCGGCGAGCCGTTGGCGGTCTTCGACCCGTCTGCCGGGCGCGCCTGAGCGCGCTCGGCACGCCTCAGCTCTTCCGGGTCGCTCGCCGCCGCCGCGGCCTCCGCGCGGCGGCGCTGCTCCTCCAGCCGCTGCGAGAGCCGCGTCAGACCGGCGCCGAGGCCGCCGACCCACTGAGGCAATCTGGACATGTCCCTTCCTCTTCCCCTCCCACACACCACACGCTGACGGACACGACGTTACCTGTGCCGGATGCGCGAAACCCCCGACGCGGTGGCGTTCGGGGGTTTCGGATGCGCTTGTGGTGCGGCCGGCGGGCCTAGTACCAGTTGTTGGCCTGCCAGAACGACCAGGCGCCGCAGGGGCTGCCGTAGCGCTCGTTCATGTAGTTCAGGCCCCACTTGATCTGGGTCGCCGGGTTCGTCTGCCAGTCGGAGCCGGCCGAGGCCATCTTGGAGCCGGGCAGCGCCTGGACGAGCCCGTAGGCGCCCGAGGAGGCGTTGGTGGCCCGGTAGTTCCAGCCGGACTCGTGGTCCACTATGTTGCTGAAGCACTGGAACTGGTCGCCCGCCACCATCTGGCGCGCGAGGGCCTGCGTCTCGGCGATGGTGTACGAGCTCTTGCCGACGAGGTCGCCCAGGTCGTCGCGCGCGTCGGAGCGGGACGCGGCCAGCTCCTTCTTCTTGCGCGCCTCGGCGTCCTTCTTGGCCTTCGCGTCGTCCGCAGCGTCCTTCTTGCTCTGTGCGGTCTCCGCGGCTGCCTTGCGGGCGGCTTCCTGTGCTGACTTGAGGGCTGCCGCGTCCGCCTGGGTGGACGCGTCGTCCGCCTGCTGCGTCAGGGAAGCCGTCTGCACCTGTGCCTGAGCGCCCGCGGGGATGTCGGCGATCGTCGCATCGGCAGCGGCGGCCTCGGTGTTGCCAACTGAGGCGGGCTGTCCTGCGGCGACGCCGACGACGGCGCCGACGGTGGTGACCGCGGTGGCGGAGGCCACGGCGAATCCCCGGACCGAGATCCGGCTCACACGTTTTCCTTCCAGCATCGCCCGCATAGGTGACCTCGCGGACGCAATCGTGCCCCTGACGCTGGCCTCCCCTTGTTCCGGCCCCTGTTGAGCGGGCGGGACCGGCTGGTCACGGGAGGCACTGGCCCGGTACGTCCCCCTCGGGGTCCGCGTGGTGCTTTCGGGCGGCATACGGCGACTCGCTATGAAGTTCGTTGGTTTACTACACCGCTGGGGGTGTGCTGTGCCGTATGCGGGGCCTGACAGGACCCAGACTCTGCCCGAACGACACACCGGGAATCAATTCCCGGCCGGGTGTGAAAGCTCACACCTCGTTTACCCCTCGGGATTTCCGGATATCGGCGCGCAGCACAACGCCGCCCGGCTAAGCTCCTTCGCTTCGCCGGGCGGCGCCGCCCTACAAGGGGTCAGATCCGGACAACCGTCAGATCCGGCCGTCCTCCAGCATTTCGGTCACCAGCGCCGCAATCGGCGAGCGCTCCGAGCGGTTCAGCGTGATGTGCGCGAAGAGCGGATGCCCCTTCAGCTTCTCGACGACCGCGACCACTCCGTCATGGCGCCCGACCCGGAGGTTGTCGCGCTGGGCGACGTCATGCGTCAGCACGACCCGGGAGTTGGCGCCGATACGGGACAGAACCGTCAAAAGTACGTTGCGCTCCAGGGACTGGGCCTCGTCCACGATGACGAACGCGTCATGCAGCGAGCGGCCGCGGATATGGGTCAGCGGCAGCACCTCCAACATGCCGCGGCCCACCACCTCTTCGATGACGTCCTTGCTGGTCACCGCGGACAGCGTGTCGAAGACCGCCTGCGCCCAGGGGCTCATCTTCTCCGCCTCGCTGCCCGGCAGATAGCCCAGCTCCTGCCCGCCGACGGCGTACAGCGGGCGGAACACCATCACCTTGCGGTGCTGCCGGCGCTCCAGTACGGCCTCCAGGCCCGCGCACAGCGCCAGCGCCGACTTGCCGGTACCGGCCCGCCCGCCCATCGAGACGATGCCGACGTCGGGGTCGAGCAGCAGATCCAGCGCGATCCGCTGTTCGGCGCTGCGGCCGTGGATCCCGAACGCCTCGCGGTCGCCGCGCACCAGCCGGACCGCGCCCTCCGCGGTGACCCGGCCGAGCGCCTTGCCGCGCTCGGACTGCAGCACGAGTCCGGTATGCACCGGAAGTTCGGAGGCTCCCGGTACGTACGCGGTCTCGTCGGCGTACAGATCGTCGACCTGGTCCGCGGGGACGGCCAGCTCGGCCATCCCCGTCCAGCCGGAGTCGGTGATCGCCAGCTCGGCCCGGTACTCCTCGGCCAGCAGACCGACCGAGGACGCCTTGATGCGCATCGGCAGGTCCTTGGAGACGACCGTGACGTCGTACCCCTCGGCCTGGAGGTTGCGGGCGACGGCGAGGATCCGCGAGTCGTTGTCGCCGAGCCGGTTGCCGTTCAGGAAGGCCGCGGGCAGGATCCCGGGGTCGGAGTGGTTCAGTTCGACCCGGAGCGTCCCGCCGAGCTCCCCGATGGGGAGGGGCGCGTCCAGCCGCCCGAACTGCACCCGGTACTCGTCGAGCAGGCGCAGCGCCTGCCGGGCGAAGTATCCGAGCTCGGGATGGTGCCGCTTGGCCTCCAACTCCGTGACCACCACGACCGGCAGCACGACCTCGTGCTCGTCGAAGCGGGCCATGGCGCCTGGATCCGCCAGCAGCACACTGGTGTCGAGGACATAAGTGCGCCGGTCGTTCTCACGGCGCTGCTTGCTGTTCACCACGGGTGGACGAACCCCCTCGGATGAGGTTGGGGTGCGACGGCGTCGCGGGGCGGTGTGCTCCCAGGGGACCGAGCCCCCGGGACCCCCGGCCATCGAATGACCGGACCGGGCTCAGGCCACGATGCGTGGACCGAGCGCCGGCCCCTCGCGTCGCCCGTGCGGTACGCACGGATCTCCGTGATGTGCAAAGGGCCTCCCGGGCGGACGGCCCCATGCCGTCCGCTGAGATGCGGCGCCCGATGGCTTGTTCCGGACGCCGACCTGGAAGGGATATTCCCTCGAACCCCCGACCCCATGCCACGGCATATGACGCACGGCCGATGAACCTTTGGTTACGCGTGATCGCCGGGGACGGCGAGCCGGCCGGGGTGCCCACAGGAGGGTGCGTCAGAAGAGCCCCCACCAGGGGCGGGTAGGCGTCCGCACGGCCGGGCGGGCCGGAAAGCGGCCCCCGTGAGGGCCGGGCCAGGGCCTCTAGAAGCCGTAGCGGCGGTGGCGGGCCGCGTAGTCGCGCAGGGCGCGCAGGAAGTCGACCTTCCGGAACGCCGGCCAGAAGACCTCGCAGAAGTAGTACTCCGAATGGGCGCTCTGCCACAGCATGAAGCCCGACAGCCGCTGCTCGCCGCTGGTGCGGATCACCAGGTCCGGGTCCGGCTGGCCGCGGGTGTAGAGGTGTTCCGAGATCAGATCGATGTCGACGATCTCGGCCAGTTCCTCGAAGGAGGTGCCGCGCTCGGCGTGTTCCAGCAGCAGCGAGCGCACCGCGTCCGCGATCTCCTGCCGGCCGCCGTACCCCACGGCGACGTTCACCAGAACGCCGCTGTTGTCGAGGGTGGTCTGCTCGGCCTCCTTGAGCACCTTCTGGGTGGCCTCGGGCAGAAGGTCCCGATTGCCCACGTGGTGGACCCGCCAGCGGCCGTCGGCGGCGAGGTTGCGCACGGTGTTCTCGATGATGCCCAGCAGCGGGGTCAGCTCGGCCTCGGGCCGGTCGAGGTTGTCCGTCGACAGCAGCCAGAGCGTGACGACCTCGACATCGGTCTCCTCGCACCAGCCCAGCAGCTCGTCGATCTTGGCCGCACCCGCCTGATGGCCCTGCTCCGTCGTCCGCCCGTCGGCCCGCGCCCAGCGGCGGTTGCCGTCCAGGATGACGCCGATGTGCTTGGGCACCTGGGCATGGTCCAGGCGACCCTCCACCCGGCGCGCGTACAGCCGGTACACCAGATTGCGCAGTGCAGGCGGATAAGGGATGCGCACCCCGGAAGATCGCAGCATGTTGGTCCAGCCCCTCCGTGCCGAATGGCGGTCGCCCCGTCGCCTCAAGTGGGCAACTTTACTTCTCGCCTGTCGCGACAGCCCAATCAGGTATGTCACAACTACGTGATAGGGAGATGAGCATGACTGGCACCGACTACCGCGCCGCGGATTCCCGCTACGACTCGATGAAGTACCGGCGAACGGGCCGCAGCGGACTCAAACTCCCCGCTGTCTCCCTTGGACTCTGGCACAACTTCGGGGACGACCGCACCCTGAGCTCCCAGCGGGCCATCCTGCGCCGGGCCTTCGACCTGGGTGTCACCCACTTCGATCTGGCCAACAACTACGGCCCGCCCCCCGGGTCGGCCGAGCTGAACTTCGGAAAGATCTTCGCGCAGGACTTCCGTGGCCACCGCGACGAGATGATTCTCTCGACGAAGGCCGGATATCTGATGCACCCGGGCCCCTACGGCGAATGGGGTTCGCGGAAATATCTCCTCTCGTCGTTGGATGCGTCACTGAAGCGGATGGGTGTCGATTACGTCGATATCTTCTACTCGCACCGATTCGATCCGGACACTCCGCTGGAGGAGACGATGGGCGCGCTGGCGTCCGCGGTGCAGCAGGGCAAGGCGCTGTACGTCGGGGTCTCCTCCTACAAGGCCGAGCAGACCCGCGAGGCGGCCGGCCTCCTGCGCGACATGGGGGTGCCCGCGCTGATCCACCAGCCCTCGTACTCGATGATCAACCGCTGGATCGAGGACGACCTGCTGCTGGACACCCTGGAGGACGAGGGCATGGGCTGCATCTCCTTCGCGCCCCTGGCCCAGGGCATGCTCACCGACAAGTACCTGAACGGCATCCCCGAGGGCTCGCGCGCCTCCCAGGGCAAGTCCCTGGACCCGGGCCTGTTCTCCGACGAGGTCGTCCGCCGGCTGCGCGGCCTCAACGACATCGCCGCCCGCCGCGGCCAGTCGCTGGCCCAGCTCGCCCTCGGCTGGGTACTGCGCGACGACCGCATGACCTCCGCCCTCATCGGCGCCAGCAGCGTCACCCAGCTGGAGGCCAATATCGCGGCCCTCGACGCCCCGGCACTGACGGACGCCGAGCTGACCGAGATCGACGAGTTCGCGAAGACGACGGACGGGGTGAACATCTGGGCCCGTCGCTAGGGGCCGCACCCCGTCTGCGGCGGGGCCCCGAACGCTGCCGGGGCGCCCGCAGGCGGACAAAGAAAAGCGGGCCGGTCCGTGGGGGGGATACGGACCGGCCCGAGGGGGGGTTTCCACCATAACCCCGCGAGGGGCGTGCTGCGTGCACCGGCGCGCGCCGCGGCGTGGCCCAGATCACCCGCGGCGCGCGGGGCGGCTTCGCTCCCGCGGGCGCGCGGCGGGGTCAGGCGGCCGCGGCGGCGCCCGGGAGCAGCCCGCAGAATGCCCCAATGATCATGAATGGCCCGAGTGGCATGGCCTCGTTTCGGGCGCCGCGCCGCACCAGCATCAGCCCCGCCCCGTAGAGCGCTCCGATCAGGACCCCCGCCGCGCCCCCGGTGACGAGGGCGGGCCAGCCGTACCACCCAAGGGCGACCCCCAGGCCGGCCGCCAGCTTGACGTCGCCCAGTCCGAGCCCCGACCGGTTGATCACATGGAGCAGGAGATACCCCGCGGCGAGGAACAGACCGCCCAGCAGCGCCCGCCGCCACGCACCGGTCTGTCCCGTCAGCCCGCCGACGAGCCCCAGCGCCCCCGCCGCGACCACCGCCAGCGGCAGCGTCAGCTCGTCCGGGAGGCGTCGCACCCGCCAGTCGACGGCCGCCAGCAGCACCGCGACCGGCGCCATCACCAGCCAGACGGCGAGTTCCGGCCGCGGTCCGGTGGCCGCCGCCAGTGCCGCGCAGACCAGCGCGGTGACCAGCGCCGTCGGCAGCGCCCGCGGCCCGTACGCCCCGCAGTCCGGGCAGTGCCCCCGCCCCAGCCAGCCCCGCGCCGCCCCCGTGATCGCATGCCCGCTGGGACAGGCCGCGCGCCATCCCTCCTCCGGCTCGACGGCCATCCGGTGGACGGGCCGCGGTATGAGCAGCCCGGCCGCGGCCCCGTAGGCGGCGGCGAGAACCATCAGCGTCAGTGCCACGCGTCGACCCTAGAGTGCCGGCGGGCCCGCGGGCCGTCCCGCGGAACTGATAGAACGCTGGGCATGGCGCGTTGGGAGGACGGACCGGGGATGCTGCGCGGCGAGGCGGAGGCCGGCGCCGCGCCGGACTGCGTACTGGCGTCCGGTGCCGGCGTTCCGCTGGAGATCGCGGCGTCCTACCGCGCCCGCACCCGCGGTCTGCTGGGCCGCGACGGCATCGAGGGGGCGCTGCTGCTGACCCCGGCGAGCGGTGTGCACACCTTCCGGATGCGGTTTGCGATCGATGTCGCCTATCTGGGGCGGGACTTCACGGTGCTGGCCGTACGGACCATGCGGCCGGGCCGGCTGGGCCTGCCCCGCCTGCGCGCCCGGCACGTCCTGGAGGCACCGGCCGGGGCGATGGCGCGGTGGGGGCTGCGGCCGGGACTGCGCCTCACCGTCGAAGCGGCCGGCCGCTGACGCCCCGCGCGGCTCAGTCGAGCGGCTGCCAGTCGGCGACCAGGGCCAGCAGTCCGGGGAACCGGGCCTCCAGATCGTCGATCCGGACATGGCTGCGCCGCTCCAGCCCGTACTGCCGCTGACGGATCAGTCCGGCCTCCCGCAGGCTGCGGAAGTGGTGGGTGAGGGAGGACTTGGGCCGGTCGAGACCGAGCCAGCCACAGGTGTGGTCGAAGTCCTCCGACTCCAGCAGGAGCCGGCGCACGATGTGCATCCGCAGGGGGTCGCTCAGCGCGCCCATGACGGTTTCCAGCCGCAGGGCGTCGCGCGCCGGTTCCGGCAGCGGCTCGGGCGCCCCGGGCGGGACGGGCCGCCGGAGCCCGGCGAGATCGCGCCGCACCGCGCCAGTGCCCTGCGCCTCTCCGGTGCGTGCTTCTGCCCTGGACGACATCCCGGCGCCTCTCCCTCTCGGCAGACCCATCCCTAGTACGACTTGCATCGTACTGCAGTTGCCTGTACGAATCTCCTCGTACCGCTTGTACGAATCAACTCGTACTAGCCGGACGAGGAGGGGACCCCCATGCCCGAAACCCGCACCGCACCGACGCCCCGGACCGCGGCACCGCCCGAGCCCGCAGGCGCGCCGCTGCCCGCACCACCCCCCGCCCGCGAGATCTGGTTCGCCGCCTGGCCCGTGGTCGCGATCTTCATCCTGTCGAATGCGGCGATGCCGCTGTACGGGCTGTGGCAGCGCCAACTCGGCTTCGGCTCCGGCACCTTGACGCTGATCTTCGCCGCATATGTGGTCGGGCTGCTCGGCGCGCTGGTGGTGGCGGGGGTGGCCTCGGACCGGATCGGGCGCAAGCCGGTGCTGGTGCCGGCGCTGCTGCTGGGCATCGCCGCTTGCCTCGGCTACGCCACCGCGCCCTCGGTGGCCGCACTGGCCGCGGCCCGGCTGCTGACCGGCATGGCCACCGGCGCCGCCGTCTCCGCCGGCATGGCCGCGGTCACGGACATCGCGGCCGGCCGGAGAACCGGGCCGCTGCTCGCCTCCACCGCGATGGTCCTGGGCGCCGGGATCGGCCCCGTACTGGCCGGGGTGCTGTCGCAGACCGCGCCCGCGCCGACCGTCACCGTCTTCGCCGTCGAAGCGGTCCTGCTGGCCACGGCGTTGGCGGTGGTGGCCAGGATGCCGCTGCCGCCGCGGCGGCCGGGCACCGGCGCCGCGCCCGCCGGCTCCTGGGTGCGGCTGCCGTCCGTGCCCCGCGCCAACCGCCGCCATCTCGCCCTGGGACTCGCGGCGTTCGCCCCCGGCATCAGCGCCACCGCGTTCGTGCTCTCCCTGGGGCCGTCCCTGCTGGCCGGGCTGCTCGGTACGGCGGACCGGGCACTGGCGGGCGGTCTGGCGCTGGCGATGTTCCTGGCCGCCACCGGAGTGCAGTTCGCGCTGCGGCGCCCGGCCGTCCGTACGGTCCTGCTGATCTCCGGCGCGGCCACCGTCGCCGGCACGCTCGCCCTGGTCACCGCCGTGCACACCGCCACGCTCGGGCCGCTGATCGCCGCGGTGGTCCTGGCCGGCGCGGGCCAGGGCGCGGGCCAGCTGGGCGGGCTGACCCTGCTCAGCCGCGAGGTGCCGGCCACTCGTCGCGCAGAGGCCAACGCGGCTCTGAACGCGGGCGGTTACCTCCTCGCCGGCGTCCTCCCGGTCGCCGACGGCTACCTCGGCGACGCCATCGGCCTCCCGGCGGCCGCCACCGCCTTCGGCCTCGCGGTGGCCGCCCTCGCCGCGGCGGGCGCGCTGCTGGTCGCGGTACGCGGCACGGACGCCTGACGGATCGTGGGCGGCCACCCGTCCGCTGCGCTTGGCTTGCCGCGCACGTTTTCGGCTTTCCCGCCGCGGTGGTTGTTCGCCGTTGCGCCTGCGGCGGGCTGTTGCCGCTGCGCGGGGCTGTTCGGCTGCCGGTGACGGTCCTCCGGGGTAGGGGTGTGGGACTGC
>NZ_JBSFYC010000119.1:0-15440 GCF_053595675.1 Streptomyces sp. NPDC002446
ACGGGGCCACACCCCAGCAGGCGGCCGGCCCGCGGCACCGGCGGCCGCGCGGTCGCCGGAGGCCGCGCGGTCGCCGGAGGCCTGGACGGGAGGGGTGCCCTGGACGGCGGCCGGGGTGCTGACCGCTATCGCAGCCGGGGCAGTAGCGCTATCGTTGGCTCTCATGCAAGAGCGTAGCAGTGGTGCCGAACTGGCCGCGATCCTCCGCAGGGAGCTGAATCGCTACTCTCCGGGTGAGAAGCTGCCATCGAGTCGCGCCCTCGTGGAGCGGCACCGGGTCAGCCCGGTGACCGTCTCCCGGGCGCTGGCCGAACTGGCCGCCGAGGGCCTGGTCGTCACCCGGCCCGGCGCCGGGGCCTTCCGGGCCGAGCCCCGCACCGAGGCACCGCGCCCGCTCGACACCTCCTGGCAGGAGATCGCGCTGAGCGCGGAACCGGCCGGCGACCAGGCTCCGCGCAGCGTGGACGCCAGCGGTGTGCTGGCCACGCTCGCCACACCGGCCCCCGGCGTCATCGAACTCAACGGCGGCTACCTCCACCCCGGTCTGCAGCCCGAACGCGCCCTGTCCGCCGCCCTCGCGCGGGCCGGGCGCCGGCCGGGCGCCTGGGGACGGCCGCCGGTCGAGGGCGTGCCGGAGCTGCGCGCCTGGTTCGCACGGGAGATCGGCGGGCCCACCGGCGCGGTCGCCGCGAGCGATGTCCTCGTCACCGCCGGCGGGCAGAACGCGCTGACCGCCGCGCTGCGCGCGCTCGCCGCGCCCGGCGCCCCGGTGCTCGTCGAGTCCCCGACCTACCCGGGCATGCTCGCCGTCGCCCGCGCCTCCGGTGTGCGGCCGGTGCCGGTACCGATGGACGCGGACGGGGTGCGTACGGATCTGCTCGCCGACGCCTTCCGGGCCAGCGGGGCGCGGCTGTTCGTCTGCCAGTCGCTGTTCCAGAACCCGACCGGAGTGGTGCTGGCCGGCGAGCGGCGGCGCGAGGTGCTGCGGGTGGCCCGCGCGGCCGGCGCGTTCGTGATCGAGGACGACTTCGCCCGGCTGCTGGCGCACGACGACGCCCCGGCGCTCCCGCCGACCCTGATGGCGGACGACCACAACGGCACGGTCGTCCACGTCCGCTCCCTGACCAAGGCCACCTCGCCCAACCTCCGGGTCGGCGCCCTCGCCGCCCGCGGCCCGGTCCTCGACCGGCTGCGCGCCATCCAGGTCGTCGACAACTTCTTCGTGCCCGGACCGCTCCAGGAGGCCGCCCTGGAACTCGTCGGCTCGCCCGCCTGGCCGCGCCATCTGCGGCTGATGGCGGGCGAACTGACCGCCCGCCGCAACGCGCTGACCGCCGCCCTCCGCGCACAGCTGCCCGCGCTGGTCGAGCGGGGGCTGGGAGCGGGGACCACGTACGGCGGGGACGGCGGGCGGCACGGCGGCCTGTACGTCCCGCCGGGCGGCTTCCACCTGTGGGCGCGGCTGCCGGACGGCACCGACGAGGCGGCGCTGACCGGTGCGGCGCTGCGGACCGGTGTCGCCGTCGCGGCCGGCCGGCCGTACTTCGCGGCCGAGCCGCCGGCCGCCCATCTGCGGCTGAGCTTCGCGGCCGCGGCCGGCACCGGCGAACTCACCGAGGGCGTCCGCAGGCTGCGTACGGCGTGCGAGGACGTGGGCGTGCCGGTGACCTGACGGCCGGGTGCGCGGGTCGCCGCGCACCCCGCCCACGGGTTCGACGCGGGCCGGGCCCTTCTGCGACCCTCCCGCCATGAACGATCACGCCCTCGACGGCTACCAGCTCTCCACCGACCCGGCCCGCCTGGACGCCGACCTGGTCCACCGGTGGCTGTCCACCGACACCTACTGGGCTCAGGACCGCCCCCGGGAGCTGCACGACCGCGCCGTCGCGGGCTCGCTCAACTTCGGCCTGTACGAGTCCGCTTCGGGCCGCCAGGCCGCCTACGCGCGGGTCGTCACCGACCACGCCACCTTCGCCTGGCTGTGCGACGTCTACGTCCGCCGCGACGACCGCGGCAAGGGCCTGGGCACGGCCCTGGTCGAGGCCATAGCCGAGCACCTGGCCCCCTGCGGGCTGAGCCGGCTGACGCTCGCCACCAAGGACGCCCACGGCGTGTACGAGAAGGTCGGCTTCCGCCCGCTGGTGGCCCCGGAGCAGTGGATGACCCTCGGGCTGATCGACCCGGGCCCTATCGTGATCTGACCAACCGGGGCATCCGGGGCGGCACTGCTCTTACCATCGGCGAATGAGCGTTCGACTCAAGCTGCTCGCCGCGGGCCGCAGCTCCTCGCTGCTGGAGACGCGGTTCGACGACGACCGCCCGCTCGACGCCGCCGGATGGCACGAGGCCGAGCGGGCCGCCCCCGTCCTGTGCCGCCTCGCCGCCGCCGAACTGCGCTACTGCTCGCCGTCGGCCCGCTGCCGGGAGACCGGCGAGGCGCTCGGCCTGCGCCCGCTCGCCCAACCGGCGCTCCGCGACTGCGACATGGGGCGCTGGCGCGGCCGCACCCTGGGCGAGGTGACCGCCGCCGAGCCCCGCGCGGTGGAGACCTGGCTCGCCGACCCGGGCTCCGCCCCGCACGGCGGGGAGTCGCTGCTGGCCTTCATCACCCGCGTCGGCGGCTGGCTGGAGACCCGGCCGGTCGAGGACGCCGCCGGCCTGCTCGCGGTCGCCGAGCCCGGTGTCGTCCGTGCCGCCCTGGTCTACGCGCTCCAGGCGCCGCCGCACTCGTACTGGCGGATCAACGTCCAGCCGCTGTCGGTGACCACCCTCGCCCGCCGCTCCAGCGGGTGGGACCTGCAGCTGGAGGCATAGGCCCGCACCACCCGGAAAGCCCATCGCGAGGTGCGCACCGCCGGACCGGGCGCTTGTCTCTGACTATGCGAATACGCCACATTCCTCTGTACGGGCTGGTCGCCGGCGCCCTGGTGGTGTCCGTCCTGATCTTCGGCGGCGGTGGCGGAGTGGACGCCGCCACCGGGGCCGTTTCCGACGCCGTGCACCACGCCGTCACCAGGCCCGTTCCCACTCCGGGCGCCTCCCGCGCGGTGGTCGTCCAGCCCGACACCGTGGCACCGGGCGACACCTTCTCCGTCTACGACGGCGGCAACTGCCGGGGAGAGCCGGCCGAGGCCAGCTTCGGCGGCGCGGATATCCCGGCCCTGCCGCTGTCGTCGCTCAGCAGTCAGAACGGCGGCACCGCGGTCCTGCCAGAGGGCATCGCGCCCGGCGCGTACCCGGTCACCGTCACCTGCGGCGCGACGGGCGGCGACGTGGGGCGTGCCGAGCCCGGAGGGGCAGGCGACCAGCAGCGCGTCACCGACCACGGCACGGCGGAACGCGCCCCGGGCCAGGGCGAGGAAGGCGGCGAACACCGCGGCGGGGCGGACCGGCGGACCTTCACCGGCACCCTGACCGTCTCCGACGCCGGCGACGGGGTCGTCCCCCGGGGCGGCTCGGACACCGGCCTCGGCGGCGCGGCCCACACCGGCTCCGACGCGACGGCCCTCGGCGGTGTGCTGCTGCTGGGCGCGGCCGGCTGGGGAGTGCTCACCCGCCGCCGGCGCACCCGCGGCCCGCGGGACTGACGGCGGTGACCGCCCACCCGCCGCGCCGCGGCCCCACCCTCGGCCTGGTCCTCGGCATCGTCACGTCCCTCATCGCGGCCGGGTCCCTCGCCCTCGCCGCCGCCCGGCTGCGCGACCGCGACGCGACCAGCCGGGTCGACGGCGGTACCCACACCGTCCTGCGCACCGAGATAGCCCGGAGCCTCAGCGGCCAGCTCACCCTGCCGTTCCGCAACGGCCCCGACGCGGTGCGCTGCTTCGGCGACCTCAGGCCCGTGCCGTCCGCCCAGGTGCGCTGCACCGCGCACTTCCCCCTCGGCCCCGACCGCCGGCTGACCGTCCAGGTCACCCGCGTCCAGCACGACAGGGTCACCTACCGCCGGCACGCCGTCCCCCGGTGACCGCCCGGCCCGCGCAGCTCAGCGGGTCAGCCAGGCGTTCGCCGCCTCGACCCGGCTGCCCACCCGCAGCTTCGCGTACGCGTGCTCCAGGTGCTTGTCGACGGTGCGGGGGCTGATCGCCAGCCGGCGGGCGATCTGCTGGTTCGTCAGACCGCGGGCGAGCAGGGTGAGTACGGCCGACTCCCGGCGGGTGACCGGGGGCGGGACGGACAGCGGCGGGGCGAGCCGGTCCAGGGCGTGGCTGAGCCGGGTGCGCAGCAGGGCGGCGGCCGCCACGTCGTCGTCGGAGAAGTCGCTGCCGCTGCGGCTGATCGCCATGCAGACCTTGCGCGGTACGCCCTCGGCGTAGCCGGCCGGGAACGACATCGCGAGCTGCTGCTCGGCGCCGAACGGCCGGTAGACGTCGGTGTAGGCGGCCAGGGCGTGGAACTCCCTGCGGGTCTGCAGCGTCGAGCGGCGCATCGGCGTACCGGAGCCGGAGACGGTGTGCCGCACGAGCGAGTCGGTCGCCGCCTCGCGCGCGAAGGCCTCCCGTACGTCCTCACTGAGCAGGTCGGCGGGCAGCGTCAGCGGCCGGTCGCTGGAACCGGCGCGCGGCGACCAGATGATGCTGTCGCCGGGGACCGCGGAGAGCATCACCGGAAGCAGCGCCGGAACAAGGGTCTCCTCGTCGACGGCATCGATCAACAGGTCCACGACGGCGAGAATGCGTCGCAGCCCGGCCTCCCCGGCCGCATTCATACTCCCAGCGTACGAGGGGGTAGGGGGCAGTCAAGGCAGGCCGCCGGGGCCCGGGGGTGACACCCGGCCGGCCGGGGGAAGACCGGCCGGGCGGCGTCGGGCGCGCTCAGCGCCCGACGGTATCGATGCGGCCGGCCGGGCCCGCCGGGGCGAGCCGCCGGCCGCCGCGGAACGCCTCCATCAGGCTGTCCTCGGTGGCGTAGAGGGCCTGCATCATGGTGAAGAGTCCGGCGGCGTAGGTGGGCAGTGCGGGGTACGCCAGGACCGCGGCGTGCGCGTCGGGCAGTTCGTAGGTGTCGGTGCCCGGCACCTGGACGACGTACTCACCGGCCACCTGGGCCGCGAGCCACTCGCGGACGTAGCGCTCCACGAGGCCGGTGCGGTCGGCGAGCTGCGCGGAGGTGAGCGGACCGGCACCGGCCATGGCCGAGTACAGGCCCAGCCGGTCACCGAGCGACGTGCACAGCCCCGCCACCGCCGCCGCGCCGTCGGTGATCACTCTCGCCAGGAACTCCTGCACCCGCGCCTCGTCCACGACGGCCCCACGACCGGCACCGGCGGGCCACGCCATCCCTCCCACCTCCCAGCCCCCCTCCTCTCTCGCTGGTTTGTTCTCTCACTTCTCACTACCGCTCTTCTCCCACTCCAGCAGCCGGGCCGCCCCTCGCGCCATACGGGATTCGCCGTATGCGGAGGGGCGGGGGCGCGGGCCGACACTGGGAGCGGAGGAGGTGCGCCATGCGCAAGAAGATCGACTGCCGGGACCACCCGAGCGAGACGCACTGCAGCCTCGTCATCTCCGGCGAGGAGGAGGAAGTGATCCGCGCCGCCACCGAGCACGCGGTCTCCGTCCACGGCCACACCGACAGCCCCGAGCTGCGCGAGCAGATCAGGTCGCTGCTGAAGAACGAGATCCCGCAGCCCGCGTGACGCGCGGCCGTGCGGGCGGGGGGCCTACGACCGGCGGCGGGGCCTGCCGCGCTTGGCGCCCCTGGCGCCGCCGGCACCGCCCCGTGCGTTCCGGCCGGCCGGCTTGCCCGCCGACTTCGCGGCCGCGGGCTTGCGCCGCGCGCCACCGCCGTCGGACCGCTTGTCCTTGCCCTTCGCCTCTTCCGGCGCCGGGCGGCGTCCCCGTGAGCTGTTGACGGTCCGCCCGCGGACGATCCCGATGAAGTCCTCCACCAGATCGGTGGTCTCCTCCTGCGGCCACGACAGGGCTACGCGCGACTCGGGAGCGTCCGTCACCGGCCGGTACGTCAGGTCCTTGCGGTGGTGCAGGCGGGCCAGCGACTGCGGGACGACGAGCACTCCCACCCCCGCCGCCACCAGCGCGATGGCGTCCTCGGTCGTGGCCGGCCGTTCGATCGCGGGCCGCCCGGGCAGCCGCTCCCAGTCGAGGGTGTCATCGAGCGGGTGCAGCACGATGTCGTCGGCCAGGTCCCCGGCGGACACCTCGTCGACCGCCGCCACGAGGTGGTCCTTCGGGACCACGACCACCGTCGTCTCGGTGTAGAGCGGGATCGCGCTGAGGTCCTCCCGGTCGACCGGCAGCCGCACGAAGCCCGCGTCGGCGCCGCCGTCCCGCAGGACGTCGCACGCTTCGGCGGCGGGCACCCCGATGAGGGTCAGGGGGATGTCGGGCAGCCGCTCGTTCCAGATCCGCACCCATTTGGCGGGTGTCACTCCCGGGACATAAGCGAGCCGGAACGAGGGGGATTCTTCCGAGCCGGTCACGTCACCAGGCTATCCGGTCGTGGTCAGAGGTAGCGCACATGCTCGATACCCTTGAACCATGACGTCGCACAAGACCGCCCAGACGATGAAGCCCGCGACCGCGGCGAAGAAGCTGGGTGTGTACCTCGAGGCCACCCCCGCCGAGTTCCAGGAGGGTGTCGTCTCGCGCACCGAGCTGAACGCGCTGCAGGCCGATCCGCCCGAGTGGCTCCAGGAGCTGCGGCGCAACGGCCCGCACCCGCGGCCGGTGGTCGCGGCGAAGCTGGGCGTGTCCATCTCGGGCCTCGCGCGCGGCGGAGTCACCGAGCCCCTGACCACCGAGCAGATCGACGCGCTCAAGCAGGAGAGCCCCGAATGGCTCCAGAAGGAGCGCGCCACCCAGGCCGAGGTCCGCAAGGAGGCCGTCCGCATCAAGGAGCAGCAGGCGGCTCGGGACGCCGCTCCCGGCTCCGACCGCTCCTGACGGCGGCGCCGCCCTCGTCGAGCCGGTCGACGAGCACCATCGCCACATCGTCGGCCAGGCGGCCGTCGGTGTGGCGCAGCAGCGCCCGGTGCAGCTCTTCCAGGAATTCCGGGACGCCGAGGGTCTGCATCGCTTCCATCGTCTCGGCGAGCGGGAAGAAGTCGTTGTCGCGGTTGCGCGCCTCCATCACGCCGTCGGTGTACAGCAGCAGGCGGTCGCCGGGGACGAAGGGATAGCTCTCGGCCTTCTCGCAGGGACCGTCGACGAGGTCCTCCAGACCGAGCGGCGGCTGCGGCGTGGCGGGCGTCAGGGCCCGGACCCGGCCCTGATGCAGTATCAGCGGAGGCGGATGACCCCGGTTGACCAGCTGCACCACGGGTCCCGCGGGCACCTGGGCCATGAGCGCGGTGGTGAACCCCTCCGCCAGGGTTTCCGGATCGTAGGCGCCCGGCACGGCGGCCTCCCGCCGCAGCGCTGCCGAACAGCGGTCCATGACGTCCGCCAGGTCGTCCTCGTAGTGCACGGCCTCGCGGAACGCGCCCAGCGCCACCGCTACGGCGCGCACCGCGGACAGTCCCTTGCCCCGGACGTCCCCCACGATCATCCGGACGCCGTACGGAGTCTGCACGGCCTCGTACAGATCCCCGCCGACCTGCGCCCCGGTCCCGGCCGCGAGGCACAGGCTGGCCGCCCGCACCGAGCCCAGCCGCGCGGGGACGGGCCGCAGGATGACGTCCTGTGCCGCCACGGCGATCCGGCGGACCTGGTCCAGCTCGCTCTTCCTGCGCGTACGTACCGCGCTGCTCATCGTGACGCTGGCGACGGACACCAGGAGCAGGCCCAGGAGGTTGCCGTAGACCTGCGGGGTGCCCCACGAGTGGTTGTGGGTGGCGGTGGTGAGGTTGACGCCCAGAGCGGCGGCGGCCGTGGCGAGGGTGCCCTTCGGGCCCATCGTCAGGGCGGCCAGGGCCGGCGTCGCGGTGAGGGTCGGGCCGGTGACCAGGACGTGTGCCGGCGTGAGCTCGATGACCAGCACGACCAGCGCGATCGCGAAGGGGACACACTGCGCCAGCGCGAAGAGGACCCTCTTGTGACCGTCGGCTTCCGGGCGGGGAGGCGGGCGGAAGAGCCACCGCATGGGTACAGCCTGCCTCGCCGGAGGTGAGTGTTCCACTCAGTGCCGTGGGCCGACCCCGGCGGGAGCGCCGGATATCGGGGGCGCCGCCCGGGGCGGTCACGCGCCGGCCGCCCACCCCGGCACCGTCGGCAGCACCTTCTCGGCGACGCGGAGCAGCACCTCGTCGTCCGGCACCGCGCCGTCCGCGCGCCACAGGACCACCTCGAACGAGCCGCCGCTGTCCTTCGCGTCCTGGGCCACGGTCAGGGCGCGGGCCGGGACGCCGGGACCGCTGTCGGTGTCGCTCCCGTCGAGGCGGAACCTGATGCTGATGGTGCGGTCCGAGTAGAGGACCGCCGGGCGGTCCAGCACCTTGCGCTGCCGTGCGCCTTCCCCCAGCAGCCCGGCGGACCCGGCCACCGGATGACGGTCGTAGGTGGCCGACAGCGTCACGGTGTAGTTCTCGAACTCGACCTGGGCGGACGGAGTGGCGATCTCCTTGCCGCCCGCGAGCTTGACGGAGCCGCCGCTGCCGCCGGCGGTCTTGGCCTTCTGTCCCGGTGTGCCCAGCAGGTCGGCGAGGTCGGGACGGTTCAGCGCCTTGCACAGCTGCGCCCCGGACACCCGCCGGGACGCCTTCTCCGGCTCCCCGCCCGAGCATGTGGCAGGCGACGGGGCACCGTCCGAGGACGACGACTCCTCCCCGACCGCCCACAGGCCGACGCAGAGCGCCGCCACCACCGCCACGGCCGCAATGGCCTGCCCCATGCGCCCGCACCCTTCGCGGGCGCGTCGAAATCTTCTGCCATATCCCCCACCGGCTGTGATCCCCCGATACGTGCCCGGGGACCTTAACCCGTGATCATCGGGCGGACAAGGAAAAAAGGAACCCCTGCCGGCCGCTTCTCCGCAACGGCATGGCAACGGCATTGCATAAAACTGCCACGTTCCGTATAGTCATGCCATCGAGAAGGAGGGTCCATGACGGTACGAGCGGCAGTCGCCGGGGCGAGCGGGTATGCGGGCGGTGAGGTCCTGCGCCTGCTTCTGGGGCACCCGGAGGTCGAGATCGGCGCGCTGACCGGGCACTCCAACGCGGGCCAGCGCCTGGGGTCGCTGCAGCCGCAGCTGCTTCCGCTGGCCGACCGGGAGCTCCAGCCGACCTCCGCCGAGGTGCTGGCCGGCCACGACGTCGTCTTCCTCGCGCTGCCGCACGGCCAGTCCGCCGCGGTCGCCGAGGAGCTCGGACCGGACGTCCTCGTCGTCGACATGGGCGCCGACTTCCGGCTGAAGGACGCGGCGGACTGGCAGCGGTTCTACGGCAGCGAGCACGCCGGGACCTGGCCCTACGGCCTCCCCGAACTTCCGGGTTGCCGTGCTGCGCTGGAGGGGTCCAAGCGCATCGCGGTGCCCGGTTGCTACCCGACCGCCGTCTCGCTCGCGCTCTTCCCCGCGTACGCCGCCGGACTCGTCGAGAGCGAGGCCGTGATCGTCGCCGCGTCCGGCACCTCCGGCGCGGGCAAGGCGGCCAAGCCGCATCTGCTCGGCTCGGAGGTCATGGGCTCCATGTCCCCGTACGGCGTGGGCGGTGTGCACCGGCACACCCCCGAGATGATCCAGAACCTCGGCGCGGTCGCGGGCGAGCCGGTCACCGTCTCCTTCACGCCGACCCTCGCCCCGATGCCGCGCGGCATCCTCGCCACGTGCAGCGCCAAGGCCAGGCCGGGCGTCACCGCGGAGACGGTGCGCGCCGCGTACCACAAGACGTTCGCGGACGAGCCCTTCGTACATCTGCTGCCCGAGGGCCAGTGGCCCGCCACGGCGTCCGTGTACGGCTCGAACGCCGCGCACCTCCAGGTGGCGTACGACGAGGCGGCCGGCCGGGTCATCGTGATCAGCGCCATCGACAACCTCACCAAGGGCACCGCGGGCGGCGCCCTGCAGTCCATGAACATCGCCCTCGGTCTTGACGAAACCACCGGACTTTCTACGATCGGAGTCGCGCCGTGAGTGTGACGGCAGCCAAGGGATTCACGGCGGCGGGCATCGCCGCCGGGATCAAAGCCCCTCTCGCCAATGGGAGTGGCCGCAACCCGGACCTGGCCCTCGTGGTCAACAACGGGCCGCGACTGGCCGCCGCCGGCGTCTTCACCGCCAACCGCGTCAAGGCCGCGCCGGTCGTCTGGTCCGAGCAGGTCCTCAAGGGCGCCGAGCTGTCGGCCGTCGTACTGAACTCCGGTGGCGCCAACGCCTGTACGGGACCGAAGGGCTTCCAGGACACCCATGCCACCGCGGAGAAGGTCGCCGCGTCGCTGAACGCGGCGGGTCACGACGAGACGGGCGGGCACGCCGCGGGCACGGTCGCCGTCTGCTCGACGGGTCTGATCGGGGTCCCGCTGCCGATGGACAAGCTGCTGCCCGGAGTTGACAAGGCGGTCGCCCAACTCAGCCCGCACGGCGGCGAGAAGGCCGCGATCGCCATCAAGACCACCGACAGCGTGCACAAGACCGCCGTCGCCCGGGGCGACGGCTGGACGGTCGGCGGTATGGCCAAGGGCGCCGGCATGCTCGCCCCCGGCCTGGCCACCATGCTCGTCGTGCTCACCACCGACGCCGACCTCGGCAGCGACGTCCTGGACAAGGCCCTGCGCGCCGCCACCAAGGTCACCTTCGACCGCGTCGACTCCGACGGCTGCATGTCGACCAACGACACCGTGCTGCTGCTCGCCTCCGGTGCCTGCGGAATCACGCCGGAGTACGAGGAGTTCGCCGAGGCCGTACGGGCCGTCTGTGACGACCTCGCCCAGCAGCTGATCCGCGACGCCGAGGGCGCCAGCAAGGACATCCGCATCGAGGTGATCAACGCCGCGAGCGAGGACGACGCCGTCGAGGTCGGCCGCTCCATCGCCCGGAACAACCTCCTCAAGTGCGCCATCCACGGTGAGGACCCCAACTGGGGCCGGGTGCTCTCCGCGATCGGCACCACCTCCGCCGTCTTCGAGCCCGACCAGCTCAACGTCGCCATCAACGACGTCTGGGTCTGCAAGAACGGCTCCGTGGGGGAGGACCGCGAGCTGGTCGACATGCGCTACCGGGAGGTGCGGATCACCGCCGACCTCGCCGCCGGCACCGAGTCCGCGGTCATCTGGGGCAACGACCTCACCGCCGACTACGTCCACGAGAACAGCGCGTACTCCTCATGAGCACGACGCGCAAGCACACCGCGCTGCCCAAGGCCCGCACCCTCATCGAGGCGCTGCCCTGGCTGACCCGGCACCACGGCAAGACCGTCGTCATCAAGTTCGGCGGCAACGCGATGGTCGACGACGAGCTCAAGCGGGCCTTCGCCCAGGACGTGGTCTTCCTGCGGCACGCCGGGCTGCGCCCGGTCGTCGTGCACGGCGGCGGCCCGCAGATCAGCGCCCATCTGGACCTGCTCGGCCTGGAGTCGGAGTTCAAGGGCGGCCTGCGGGTCACCACCCCCGAGGCGATGAGCGTCGTACGGATGGTGCTGGCCGGCCAGGTGCAGCGCGAGCTCGTCGGGCTGCTCAACGAGCACGGCCCGCTGGCCGTCGGCATGACCGGCGAGGACGCCCATCTGATGACCGCGACCAAGCACTACGCGGACATCGACGGCGAGCGGGTGGACATCGGCCGGGTCGGTGAGATCACCGCCATCGACCCGGGCGCGGTGCACGCCCTGCTGGACGACGGCCGGATCCCGGTCATCTCCTCCATCGCCCGCAGCGGCGACGAGGCGGACCGCGCCGCCGGTGAATCCGGTGTCTTCAACGTCAACGCCGACACCGCCGCGGCCGCGCTGGCCGCCGCGCTCGGCGCCGAGACGCTGATGGTGCTCACCGACGTCGAGGGCCTCTACGAGGACTGGCCCCACAGCGACGAGGTGATCTCCCGCCTCACCGCCAGCCAGCTGGAGAAGCTGCTGCCCGACCTGGCCAGCGGCATGGTCCCCAAGATGCAGGGCTGTCTGCACGCCGTCCGCAACGGCGTGCACACCGCCCGGGTCATCGACGGGCGGGTCCAGCACTCGATCCTGCTGGAGATCTTCACGGACGAGGGAATCGGCACGATGGTCGTGCCCGACACCAACACGATCGAGGGGGCGACATGACCCGGGCGGCACACGGCCAGGGGGCTGCGGTGACCAACGAGGGCCTCACCCGGCGCTGGCAGGGCGCCATGATGGACAACTTCGGCACCCCCCGCATCCCGCTGGTACGCGGTGAGGGCGCCAAGGTCTGGGACGCCGACGGCAAGGAGTACCTCGACTTCCTCGGCGGCATCGCGGTCAACGCGCTCGGCCACGCCCACCCTGCGGTGCTCCGCGCGGTCTCCGACCAGGTCGCCACGCTCGGCCATGTCTCCAACTTCTTCGTCACCGAGCCCACCGTGGCGCTCGCCGAGCGGCTGCTCGCGCTGGCCGGGCGGCCGGGCCGGGTCTACTTCTCCAACTCGGGCGCCGAGGCCAACGAAGCCGCCTTCAAGATCGGCCGGCTGACCGGCCGCACCCACATGGTCTCCACGGCCGGCGGCTTCCACGGCCGCACCATGGGCGCCCTGGCCCTCACCGGCCAGCCCGCCAAGCAGGCCCCGTTCGCCCCGCTGCCCGGCGAGGTCGACTACGTCCCGTACGGGGACGCCGACGCCCTCCGCGCCGCCGTGACCCGCGACACCGCCTTCGTCATCCTGGAGCCCGTCCAGGGCGAGAACGGCGTGGTCGTCCCGCCGCCCGGCTACCTCCAGGCCGCCCGCGAGATCACCGCCGCCACCGGCACCCTGCTCGTCCTCGACGAGATCCAGACCGGTATCGGCCGGACCGGGCACTGGCTGGAGTCCCGGGCCCAGGGCGTGGAGGCGGACGTCATCACGCTCGCCAAGGGCCTGGGCGGCGGGCTGCCGATCGGCGCGACGCTGGCCTTCGGCCCGGCCGCCGACCTGCTCACGCCCGGCTCGCACGGCTCGACGTTCAGCGGCAACCCGGTCGTCTGCGCCGCCGCCCTCGCCGTCCTCGACACCATCGAGAAGGAAGGCCTACTGGAGAACGTCAAGCGCGTCGGCGAACGGCTGCGGGACGGGATCGAGGCCCTGGGGCACCCATTGGTCGGCCAGGTCCGCGGTGCGGGCCTGCTCCTCGGTATCGTCTTGACCGAGTCCCTCGCGCCGAAGGTGCAGCAGGCGGCTCAGGACGCGGGCCTCCTGGTGAACGCGGTCGCGCCGGACGTCATCCGGCTCGCCCCGCCGCTCATCGTCTCCGACGAGGAAGCGGAGGTGTTCCTCCGGAGGCTGCCCGCCGTCCTCGACTTGGCCCAGCAGGGGGCCCACGGGGAACAACGATCCGGAGACTGACGAAACCGATGACCGAGTCGCAGGACAACGGGGTGCACAACGGCCAGGCCGTACCGCAGACCCGCACCGCCCGCCACCGCCGGATCGTGGACATCCTCAACCGGCTGCCGGTCCGCTCCCAGAGCCAGCTCGCGAAGCTGCTCGCCGACGACGGCCTGTCCGTCACCCAGGCGACGCTCTCCCGCGACCTGGACGAGCTGGGCGCGGTGAAGATCCGCAACACCGGCGGTGAGCTGATCTACGCGGTGCCCAGCGAGGGCGGCGACCGCAAGCCGCGGGCGCCGCTGGGGGAGTCGGCCAAGGAAGAGCGGATGCGCCGGCTCTCCGGCGAGCTGCTGATCTCCGCCGAGGCCTCCGCCAACCTCGTCGTCCTGCGCACCCCGCCGGGCGCCGCCCAGTTCCTGGCGTCCGCCATCGACCAGGCCGAACTGCACGACATCCTCGGCACCATCGCCGGCGACGACACCCTGATGCTCATCAGCCGCGACCCGGCGGGCGGCCAGGCGCTCGCGGACCATCTGCTGCGGCTGGCGCAGAAGGCGCACTGACGGGCGCACCCACGGGCGCACTGACGGGCCCCGCCCGGCGACGCCTCCCCGCCGGGCGGCCCGTCCCACGGCCGCCCCACATCACTCGCAGTGCCGAAAAATGTGCATATAGTGACAGAGGTTCCCCACACTCGGCTGCGCCGGCCGCGCCCGGTCCGCAGAAAGGAGCGCCGGAGAGTGAAGCCTTGGAAGCCTCTGTGCAAGGGCGGGCTGCGCAACAGGGTGATCGGTGCGGCGGCGGTCTCCGGCGCCCTGGCCCTGACGGCGTGCAGTGCGAACGACACCTCCGGCCCCGCCGCCGCGTCGCCGGGCGCCGGCACCAAGGCGACCGCCGGTGAGACCGCCGGGATCGCCTGCGGAAAGCCGGCCACGGTGAACGCCTCCGGATCGACGGCGCAGCAGTACGCCATGAAGTACTGGATCAAGAACTACACCCGGGCCTGCCCCGGCACCAAGATCAACTACACCGGTAACGGCTCCGGGGCCGGCCAGGACGAGTTCCTCCAGGGCCGGACCGCCTTCGCGGGCTCGGACTCCCCGCTGACCGCCGCCCAGATGGACAGCTCCAAGAAGACCTGCTCCGGCGGCCACGCCGTCCATCTGCCGGTGGTCGGCGGGCCGATCGCCATCGGCTACCGCCTGCCCGGCGTCGACCGGCTGATCCTGGACGCCCCGACGATCGCCAAGATCTTCAACGGCCAGATCACCACCTGGAACGATCCGGCGATCGCCCGCCTCAACAAGGGCGCCAAGCTGCCGTCGACGCCGATCCGGCAGTTCCACCGCTCCGACTCCTCCGGTACGACGGACAACTTCACCGCCTACCTCCGCGCCGCCGCCCCCAACGCCTGGCCCTACGAGCACAACAAGGAGTGGCAGGCCAAGGGCGGCAAGGGGGTGGAGGGTTCCTCGGACCTCGCCGCCCAAGTGCAGCGGACCGAGGGCGCGATCGGCTACTTCGAGCTGCCGTACGCGGTCGCCCGGATGATCCGCACGGTCTCCGTCGACACCGGCGCACCGGCCCCCGTCGACGCCAATGTGATCTCGGCGTCACAGGCGATCGCCGGCGCCAAGCCCGTCGACGGCGCCGACATGGTCCTCCAGCTCGACTACGGCACCAAGGCCGCCGGGGCCTACCCGATCGACGGGGTCACCTACGAGATCGTCTGCAACAAGGGCAACAAGCCGGAGACCTGGCCCGCCACCAAGGCGTTCCTGACCTACATCGCCAGCCAGAAGGGCCAGGAGAGCCTGACCTTCCAGGGCTACGCCACCCTCCCGGCCGAGGTCGTCAACAAGGTCCGCGCCGAGATCGGCAAGCTGTCGTGAGACGCGGCCGGCGGCAGCCTGTACGGCCGCCGGCCCGGGCCCGAGCGCGAGCGCAACGGAAAAGGTCCGCTGAGCTGGAATTCCTCCAGTTCAGCGGACCTCTTCGCACCGTCGGGACGACAGGATTTGAACCTGCGACCCCTTGACCCCCAGTCAAGTGCGGGTCGCCGACGG
>NZ_JBSFYC010000120.1:0-15389 GCF_053595675.1 Streptomyces sp. NPDC002446
GCTGGGCCAGGGTGAACTTCTCGGCACCATCGATCATGACGCCGACCGGGAATCCGGTGCTTTCCCGGCGCCGCTTGTGCTGGCTGATGGTGTTGGCCTTGATGGCGTAGCCGCGGACCGTGAGCTCATGGGCGATCTCGGCGATCGTGAGGAGCGTGGGGGCCTCCAGGGGGTCCTGGGGGGCCTCGGTGCCGCCCTGGCCGGGGATGAGCCGCAGCCTGTCACGCTGGGGTGTCACGCCGGGTGTCACGCTACCCTCGGGCGTGACACCGCGACCTGCGGTTTCGTCGCTCAGACCCCCCTCAGAACCCCCGTTCGGGCCCTCGGCGGTGTCACGTGACAGGCCCCGCAGGAGCGCCGGCGCGACCTCCGGGGAGGGCGCGGGCGGGGCGACGTAGAGGCCCTCGGTGCTGTAGCCGTGCTCCTCGCGCAGCTCCTTGTAGTAGGCCGTCAGGAGCTTGTACGCCTTCTGCTGGTTCTCGTCCTTGGTGAGTTCCGGGTCCCACGGGGCGTAGGGCGTCTGAATTCGAGTGACGTCTCCGGTGTCCGTCACGAGAACCATTCGTCCGGCCTTCTTCTGGATAGGCGGCATGGGGAAGGAGGCCCCCATAATCCGCTTCCACTGCTGTTCCCGGTAGCTGCCCAGAATCTTGAAGGGGAAGAGGGGAACGAGGGAAACGCCCCCGAATTGCGTGTCCTTGAAGTCCTGGAATACGGCGATGATGTGGACGTTGACCTCACGGCCGAGACGGAGGGTGGTTGCCACTCCGTCACGCCAAATCGGGTCACCCGCCGGGGCGCCGCTCTCCTTGGTGGCGGTGTACTGCTCTTTCAGAATGTCGGCGAGCTGGTTGCACTCTTCCAGGAACACGTAGAGCGGGAGGAATTCCGTCCGCGTCTTGTGCTTCTTCTCGTAATTCCGGGCGGTGACGACCTGGGCGACCCATTCCAGGGTTCCCCGCATGTCCTGCGGTGCCTGCGGGTTGCCGTAGAGGTGGATGCCCGGAATTCCGATGAGAGGCGTGAGGCTGACCATCTTGGGGTCGATTCCGATGATGGTGCCGCGCTTCATCAGCATCTGAACGGCGAGGAACTGAAGGAATGCGGACTTACCGCCACCCGAGCCGACGGACAGGGCCCAGTGGGCCTGTTCGTCGCTCAGCTTCTGAATGATGGGCTGGTTGAAGGTGTCCTGGCCAAGGTAAAACTCGTCCGGGCCGAGGGCGGCCAGGATCTCCTGAACCTTGGGGTCCCAGATATTCACGGCCTCCGGGGGCTCGGGCGTGGGCGCCGGCGGCTTGGGCGGCGGCTTGTGGGTGTAGACGGCCGTGGCGTGCTCACCGGTGAAGGTGTAGCGGCCGACCCACTGCCCCGGCACGCGGCTGTTGATCAGGGCGGTGACGGTCTCCTTCTCCGTGTCGGAGCCGCGGAAGTCCCAGGGGAGACGGACGACGATCCGGGCATCGTCGGCGGCCAGGCGCTCGGGCAGGTGCAGCCAGTTCTCCCAGGGCTCGTCTCCGGGCAGGCCGAGATCGTGGCTCAGGATGGGCCAGATCTTCGGCCCGTACACGGCGTCATCGCCGGGCGGCTTGGGCTGGAAGCGGTGACCGGCGTAGGCGACGACTCCCAGGGCCAGGACCAGGAGGACGACGGTCCACGTCCGCCAGGCCGGGACCAGGAGGCCGAGGAGGGCGGCCGTCATGGCGACGCGGGCCAGGCCACGGGCGGCGTACGGCCAGGTGTGCCACAGGCGGACCACGCGGGCGACGGTGGCCACGATCGGGGCCAGGAAGCCGTAGACGGCCCGCAGGACGCCCCACACGGCCACCACGACGCCACAGACCTTCCGGGCGATGCGAACGGCCCACAGGGTCACCCAGACGGCCCTGTCCAGCGCTCGGGCGCCCCACCCGCTGTAGGTCTCGATCCAGGCCGCCGTGGAGACCGCCCACGGGCGCGGCTGGCGGGGCTGGACCTTGACCAGGCTCACCTTCGGCGGGGCGAGCGCGACGGACGCCATGGCCACGGGCTCGGCCTGCGGGGCGTCGGCGGCCGTGAGCTTGCCCGAGCGCAGGAACGTGGCGTCCGAGCGGGGCTCGCCCCGGAGCTCCCGGCCGCCGTAGAACCGCAGGACTGCCCAGACGGCCAGGACCAGGGCGCGCACGGTGCCGTAGAGCTTGCGGAAGATGCCCGCGACGGCCTGGTCGGCCTTCTTCCAGTCGGTCTTGGCGCCGCCCTTCTTGTGGCCGTCCGCGAGCATCGCGAGGACGATTACGGCGCCGATGACGGTGAGGTTCCCGCCGGGGATGTGGCCGGCGGCCCAGTTCCACGCCTGGCCGAACAGCTCGGTGACCCGGCCGCCCTGTTCCTGGGTGGCCGGGTCCGGCGGTGCGTTGGTGCCAGCCGCGAGGGCGGCCGTCATGCTGTGCATCGAGTTCCCCTCGTACTCGGGGGAGCCGACCCGCCCGGCAGGCGTTCTCTGGCAGGAGTGGGGCCTGCCGGGCGGGAGCGAATCCCCTATGGGATGGATCTTGGCTGGTGGGACTGACACCCCGGGATTTGGGGTCTCGCCTTATACGGGTGTGGTTTTTGGTCGCCGTGTGACAGTCCGGGCTGGACTTTCTCGCCCGGACCGGACAGGTCAGCCGGTGGCGGTCGTGGTCCAGGTCCAGGGCTCGCCCTCGGCCGCCGCGCGGGCGGCGGAGTCGCCCAGGAGGCGGGCGACCTTGGCGGCCTTGGCCTTGGTGAACTTGTGGCTGGCCACGGTCCGCAGGAGGTCCGCGTACGTCTCGGCCTGGTCCGCCGGGATGGTCGCCTCGGGCTCGGTGCCGGCGGACTCCAGGAGGCGGGCCAGGGGCTCGCGGACGTCGTACGGGAGGCAGCCGCGGGCGTACCCGGCCAGGTCCCGGACGGCCTTGGTGGTGTGGGTGTCCTGGCCGAAGAAGTCGGCGCCGTGGGTGGTCTGTACGTAGCTCACGGGGGTTCCCTTCGGTGCGTTGGCCTGCGGGGATGGCCGGGAGTGTCCATGGACTGTCCGTGGACACTCCCGGCCGGGAGGGTCAGAGGTAGAGGCCGTGGGCCTGGTCCTCGGTGGCCTGGTCCTGCTTGGCCTCGCGGACGTAGCGCTTGACCGTGGCGGCGAACTTCGGGTCCTCGGTGCGGTCGAACCGCTCTCCGAGCGAGCGGACGATCGTCTCCGCGTCCGTCATCCCGCCCTCGACGGCCTTGCGGACGGCGGACGCGATGGAGATGCGGCGGGGGGTCTGCTCGGGCACCCGGTCGTCGGCGTGAGCGGCGGCGGGGGGCGTGGTGTCCGGGACGGGGCGGACGTCCGGGCGGATGGCGTGCACGTTGTCCGCCTCGCTGACCTCGGCAAACTCCGTCTCCGCCGGATATCCGTCCTCATCCTTGTGGATGGTCGGAGCCTGGAACAGCGGGTTTCCCGGGTTCGTGACGTCACGGCGTCGCAGCGTCGCGGCGTCACCTTCCGGGGCGGACGTGAGGGCGGATGCCGAGGACGTTCCGGCGGATACGGCGGCCGGGGCGGGGGTGCTGTCCACGGCCGGGGCGGTCGTGGCCATCCAGTCGGACACCTCGGTGCGGGTCTGCTCGGCGGCCAGGAGCTCCAGGGCGGCACGGTTCTCCGCACGGGCGACCTGGCGGCGGACACCTGCGATGGCGAGCTGGGCGTTCGAGCGGCTGATCTCCGCCTTCACCCACTGCTGGTCCGCCTCGGACAGGTCGCGGTTGATGAACCGCATGATCCCCATCCAGAGGACCTTGGCGAACAGGGAGACGGCCGCGCCGACGACCCCGAGGGCGACGGACCCGGCGAGGATGCCGTGCCAGAAGATCGAGCCCATGGTGGCGGCCAGGAGGAGCCAGCCGACCTTCTTGGAGAACGACCGCTTGGCCGGGTCGAACCGGGCCAGGTACTCCATGAGGACGTTGACGATCCATGCGGCGTCGAACACGGCGGCGGCGGCGTAGCCCATGCCCCCGTCCAGGAGGGCGCCGATCGAGTACGTGGACCAGACGACCGCCACGGCGGTCAGGAGGGCCACGACGGTGACGGCGGCCTTGATGGCGTACTGGTCCCAGTCGGCCGGCATCACGGGCACGCGGATCTCGTAGGGCTCGGTGACGTCGTGGGTGATCCCGTCGCGGGTGTGCTGGACGGTGCGCTGACGCTTCTCGGTCTTGAACTTCACGTTGATCAGTCCTTCCGTGCCCCTGGTGACGCTGTGGCGCTGTGGCGTCGTGGCGTCACCAGGGCGGGGAGTCAGTGGGAGTCTTCGGGGGTGGGGGCGGTGGTCCAGCCCGCCCAGTCGGCCACGGCGTCGGCGGCCTGCCAGCACGCGTCCCGCACGGCGCGGCGTCCGCCGTTGCTCATGCGCAGGACGGGCAGGGTGCAGGCGAGCCGGACGGCCAGGAGGCCGAGGAGGGCGACCGCGACCATGGTCAGCGGGGCGCCGCCGATGGCCCACAGGAGCGCGGCCAGGCCAACGCCGACGAGCGCGGCACCGAGCTGCGGGGCGCGGGAGACGGCGTAGAACACGGGGAGAGCGATCAGGGTCCGCACAGTCACCACCACCACGAGCGCGGCTTGGGCACGATCATGGATTCGGGGCAGCGACCGCCCATGTGGGACACACACGCCGGGCAGTCCTCGCCCGGGGCCAGGTGCTTGTGCTGCTCACGGCTGTCGTAGGCGTGAAGCCAGCACTGGCGGCACTGGCCGGGCGGCGGGTTGAGCGCCTTCTGGCTCGCCATGGTCACCACCACTTCGATTCGGCACGCTTGGCGACGGTGGCCTTGGCGGCCTCCGTGATGACGGCCTGGCGACCGGACTTCGCGGCCTGGAGCTCGGCGCCGATGCGCTCCTCGGCGTCCGCGAACACGCGGTCGATGGCGCGGTCCGCCGGACCCGTGGACTTCCCCCGGATCACCCGGCGGACGCCACGGCCGATGTGCAGGAAGGCGCGGGCCTGTTCACCGCCGGACAGGGCGCTGATCTCGCCGTTCTTGACCCGGGTCAGCCGGGACTCCAGGTCACGAATCTGGCGGTCGAACGGGCGGGTGTTGGGCTTGGCCATGGTCAGCCCCTCCTCGGGAACGAGTGGCCGGCGGGCGGGTTGGGCACGGCGGGGTCGCCCGCGACGCCGAAGAGCACGATCGACTCGAACGAGCCGTCGTCCTCCAGGGCCACGGCGCCCGCCTCGTTGTCGAACGCGGCGTCCACGGCGTCCAGGAGCGCGTGGGTGCGGCGGGTGTCGTCGTCGTGGGTCTCGCGGCGGATGCTCACGACCGGCCCCCGATCCCGGCCTTCGCGGCGGCGGCACGCTGGAGGGCGGCGGCGGCCTCGGAAGCGCGACGGGCGGCCTCGGCGGCGGCTTCCGCAGCCTGGCGGGCGGCCTCGGCCTGCGCGGACGTGTCGCTCATGCCGCCACCCCCGCGCGGAGTCGGCGGGCGGAGGAGGCCAGGTTCTGCTGGACGGCCTGGCGGCTCTTGCCGAGCTGCCGGGCAATCCGACCGTTGGACAGGCCCTGGGCCGCGAGCTTCACCGCCGCGCACTGCGGGACGCTCAGCGCCTCCAGCGCGAACACGTCGGTGACGACGTCGGCGGCCGGGGCGGCCGGGAGGGAGCGGGACGCCATGGCGTCCGTCCAGTCCCGGGGTTCCTCGCTCGCGCGGCGGGGGCGGTAGTGGTCGACGGCCGCGCGGACGGCGATGGCGCGGAGCCATCCGTACGCGTGGGTGTCGTCGGCCAGGAGCTGGGGGAGCGAGACGGCCGCCCGGAGCCAGGTCTCGGAGGTGATGTCCTCGGCCGCCGCGATGTCGCGGTTGCGGACGCGGGTGGCGGCGAAGCCGAGGAGGCGGGCGTTGTAGAGGCGGAACAGCCTGTCGAGGCGTTCGGCCGAAGCTGCGGAAAGCGGCTGGACGTCGATACGATCCATGAAGGATCGTCTCCCTTCTGGCAGGTCAGAACGGGTTTCGGTCTCAGGCCCCGGGCACGGCGGTAGGAAACCGACCCGGGGCCGCTCTGCGTTCGAGCTGTCGCCCATAGTTATCTAGAACACTGGCCATGTCAACAAGTGCGGTTTACTAGAACACTGCGAGCCAGACGGATAGAATGCGCAGTGATCTAGGGAACTAGTCTGGTAACCACTCGCACGCTGGAAGGACCACAGTCATGACCCCGCCGAACGTCGACAGGACGCCGCCTTACATGCAGGTGGTGAAGCAGCTCCGACAGCAGATCGTTGACGGGGAGCTGAAGGACGGCGACAAGATCCCGTCCGTACGGGAGATCTCCGAGCGCTGGAAGATCTCCATGGCCACGGGCCACAAGGTGCTGGCGACCCTCCGGGCTGACGGCCTGGTCGAGTCGATCGTCGGCGTCGGCACCCTGGTCCGCACGAAGTCCAACGTCCACCGCTCGGCCAGGGACCGCTTCACGCGGATGCTGTCCACCGGTCGGATCTACGCCCCCGGCGAGTACGCCGTGATCACGGCCGCCGAACTGGCCCCCGCCCCCGCGCACATCGCGGACACGCTCGGCATCGAGGAGGGCGAACAGGCGGTCCGCCGGCACCGCGTGACGAACAACGAGGACGGGCCCGTCTCCGCCTCTACCTCCTGGTTCCACGCCTCCCTGGCCGAGACCGTTCCGGCCCTCCTCAGCACGGAGCGCATCCCGGGCGGCACCCCGAGCGCCATCAAGGAGGCCACCGGTCGCGAGGCCCGGAGTGCCGAGGACCGCATGACGGTCGGCACCGCCGACGCGACGCAGGCCCAGGAGCTCGGCCTCGAGGAGGGCTCGCCCGTCCTGGTGGGCCGCAACGTCCTGCGGGACGCAGACGGGGAGGTCATCGAGGCTGGCGAGTACGTCTCAGGCGCCGGCCGCTGGACCCTCTACGAGTACGAACTCGGCGAGCGGGACTGACCCCCGGCTGACCAGCCAATACGACCGGAACCCCGTGTCCGGCCAGCGCGTTAAGCTGACCGGACAACTTCAAGATCAGGCCCCGGTCAGCACGAAACCCGCCCCGGACCCTCTCTGGCGTCGAAACCAGGTGAGGGGTCGAAATCCGGTAAGCGGGTTCGCGTTGGCCTTGGACGTGGCTCACCTGCGAGTGTAAGGCAGGGGTGGGGAGATTTCTCCTCCCCCTCGTCTGTTGATCACTCTGCCGGGTGGGCTGGAAAGGCACACGTGGCACCCCCACCACAGCAGACCGCGCAGACCGACGAGTCTGCCGACGTCCCTCCGCAGAAGCGGGGGGGCACCATTTCCAACTTGGAGCGCGAGGGCACTCCGGTCGGCGCTCGGCCGATCGCGGGCCTGAAGGCGGGCTGGTTCTTCCGGCCCGTGGACCGGATGCTCCTGCACCGCGCTAAGGAGTCCGCCCCGGCTCTGCCCGTGGGCGCCGTGCCCGTGGTCATGGGCCGGATCACCTACCGCATGTCGGACCGGCGGCACACGAAGATCGCGTATCAGCTTCAGTCCGAGGAGGGGCCCCGGATCGTCTCGGCCGAGGAGGTGCTGGACGGCACCTGGGCCGACCGGCTCGGCCTGCGTCGCCCGACGACTCCGGATGAGCGTCACGCCTACGCCCGGATCTTCGGCGAGGACGTCATGGAGGCCGGGGAGATCCCGGCCCTGCCGGTGAAGGACGCTGACGGCGGTCTGGCCCTGCCCGACGCGGACGCCCAGGAGCTCGGCTACCTCCGCACCTGCGACCCGGACCAGGAGGCGGCCCGAAAGGGCTGGTGCCGGGTCATGAACCTGGCCACCCAGTCCGCGCGGACGACGCTGGTCCTGTCCGCGATGTTCTGCGGGCCGATCGTGTCCAGCCTGCACGGCGTCCCGGCGCACATCCTGAACCTCACGGGGTCGGGCCAGATCGGCAAGTCCACCACGCAGCAGGTCATGTGCGCGCTGATGGGCGACCCGTCCGACGCCTACGAGCTGTTCGGCTCGATGAACAACACGGGCCTGTCCCTGCCCGAGCTCCTGATCGAGGCGCGCTACCTGCCCGTGTGCCGCGAGGAGACGTCCAGCGCGGCCATGTCGCTGCCCGAGCTGGAGAAGCTGTTCAGCCGGATCGTGGCGGGCGCCAAGCGCGGGCGCCTCGGCAAGGGCGGCACCCGGATGAAGTCGGCCGGCACCTGGCACAGCATCTTCATCACGTCCTCGAACGAGTCGCTGCACCGCCAGGGCCAGGTGGAGTCCCTGGCCTCCCGCCTCCTTCAGGTGGAGGGCCCGTTCTTCACCGAGGCCGCCGCGACGGCCGAGGCGTGGGACCTGGCCTCGCGGTTCTACGGCTGGCCGCTGGTGTGGGCGCGGGAGGCGGGCTACTTCACGGCCGAGCGGATGACGGCCTGGCGGGAGCTGCACACGGAGATCGTGGGCCGTCTGGCGACCGAGGAGGCCCGGCAGAAGGGCGGCATCCCGCTGACCCTGGCCCGCGTCCTGTCCGCGTGGTGCGTCGGGGCGTACATGCTCGGGGAGCTCCTGGGGATGCCCGAGCTCGGCGCGATGGCCGAGGAGGACGCCCGCGGGGAGCTCCCGCGCATCCTCGGGGAGGTCGTCGAGAACCACCTGACCCCGGGACAGGTGCTGTGGGAGAAGGTGGCCGGCGCCATCGCCCAGGAGCCCGCCGCGTGGGTGCAGTCCACCCAGCTCGCCCCCGAGGCATGGGGAGCCATGGAGTTCAAGCCCCGGCGGGTGCTCGGCTACTACCACCAGGGGCGCGTGCACGTCTACGTCGCGACGCTGTCCGAGGTGACCAAGGCGGCCGGGATCGACTCGCCCGTGCCGGGCCTGAAGGAGCTGGAGCGGCGCGGCGTCCTGGTGAAGACCGAGGCGGCCAAGCTGGCGTCCAAGCACCCCACGAAGGAGCTGCGGGCGGCCGTGCCCGGCCGGGCGTACATCTTCGACCCCGGCAAGGCGCAGGACGCGTTCGCGGACCGTGAGGCGCCGCCGCAGGTGACGCCGGACCAGGCTCCGGTGCCGGGCGACGACTCGGCCACGGTGGCGGCCGAGAAGCGGGCCATGGAGGCGTACCGGAACCCCGTCGTTGCTGCCCAGGGCCAGGAGGGCGACGCCGCAGCGTCACGGCGTCGTGACGTCACCAGGACGGTTCAGGCTCCGCCCCGGCCGACGAACCCGCCCCGGATCGTGTTCCCCGAGGCTGACGAGCGCGTGACGGACCGGTCCTTCGCTTCGCTGGCGGCCAGGGCGACCGGCCGCACGCTGTCCGCGACCCGGTTCGGCGTCCTGGGCAACGGGGTGCTGCACCTGCCCAACTGCGAGCCGGTGAAGGTGCCCGTGCCCGGCTCGGTGGACGACGTACCCGCCCTGGTGGCCGCGTACGGGCTGAAGACGCTCTGGGTCCACCAGGAGGCCCTGGAGGCCATGGGCCTGCCGACGTTCGAGGAGCGGCGCGAGCTCGGCATGGCCCAGGAGCGCGCGGCCAAGGGCCTGCCCGAGGACCAGACCATGAAGCCGCCGGGGGCGATGAACCCCGTGGCCCACCGGTGGGTGATCCCGTCCGCCGGGTCTCCGGTGGCCGAGGTCTTCCCGGCCGGACTCACGGCCTGGATGACGCTCAAGCTGGCCGACGACACCGCGCGGGACTCCCGGGTGATCGTGGCCGTGCCCGCCTATGAGCACCGGTTCGACAAGGCCAAGCAGCCCGGCCGGGGAGGCTGGGGCGGGGCCGAGACCCCGGAAGTCCTCCTGGACGCGCTGATGGTCTACCTCCTGTCCACGCTGCACGGCACCCAGGCGTCGCCCAAGGTGGTGCCGTACTACCAGGGGCCGAACCAGACCGGCGAGGACTTCGCCGGCGGGAAGGGCAAGACGGAGTTCCTGTGCCGGGCCGTGCGCGACGCGGCCGTGCCCCCGGCGGCCCAGGGCCTGCGCATGGTGCCGCTGATGGTTCCTCAGCAGTGGCACCGCGAGGCGACCGAGACCGAGCGGGCGGCCAACTGGCTGCACCGGTACGACAAGACGGCAGCCTGGCTCGGCGCGTACGGGCCGACCAAGCTCGGCATCGGGGAGCCGACCCACGGCGGCGAGGGCACGGCCTTCGACAAGGGCCTGGCCGGGTACTGGCGGGTGGCCGACGTCCCCGGCACCGGTCTGCCGGGCCTGCCGGAGTTCCAGTTCCGCGAGATGCCCGAGGGCGGCTACTGGCTGCCGACCCCGAGCGTGGAGCTCCTGATGGACGTCTACCGGGAGTGGACGCCGAAGGTGCTGGAGTCCTGGCACTGGGAGACGTCGCGGGCGGCGCTGTCCGGCATGTACAAGCTGATGTCCACCAGTCGCAACCGGATCGTGGCCGCCATCGAGGACGGCCGTCCGGGCGCGAAGTGGGCCAAGCAGGTGCACGGCCGGATCTACCAGAGCTTCCGCGGCTACCTCAGCCGCAAGGAGCACAAGACCGACCATGCGACCGGCGGTGACTTCACCAAGGACGTGTACTTCCGGCCCGACTGGGCGCACATGCTGATCGCGCACGCGACCGCGAACCTCTACCGGGGTCTGAAGAAGTTCGCTGAGCAGGACGGCCGTCGCCCGATGAGCGTCTACGTGGACGCCGCGACCTACGCGAGCAACGAGGGCGACCCGATGGCCGCCAAGCCCGCGTCCATGGAGATTGGCACCTCGGGCCGCTCCTGGAGCATCGAGGGACAGGCCCCGATGGCCGAGCTCCTGGCGCTCCTGGACGACCCGGAGCACAAGACCGGCGCCCACGGTGCGCTGGACCGGTACCTGTCCGAGCGGGGGGAGTGACCCATGGCCAAGTGGTGGAAGTTCGGACGCGGCAAGGGCAAGGAGGAGGGTCCGGCACCGGAGCCGACCCCGGCACCGACGCCCCCGCCCACCCCGGCCCCGGCCGAGGGCGAGAAGAAGCGCGGGTTCTTCGGGCGGCTGAAGGACAAGGTGCGGCCGAAGAAGGAGAAGGCTCCGGCTGCACCCCCGGCCGAGGCTCCCCCGGCCCCGCCGGCCGCACCGCCGACCGCTCCCCCGGAGGCTCCGCCCGAGGAGGCTCCGCCCGAGGAGGCTCCGCCGGGAGCTCCCCCGGCCGGACCGCCCACTCCCGCGCGGGTCTACCCGTCGTTCCTGCACGTGGAGGCGGACGGTGACTGGGTGATCTCGGACACCGAGTGGTCGGGCACCATGTCCGGCACCCTGCACGGGTCGGACGTGAAGACGTTCATCGACGCCATGGAGCCGCCCAAGGGCGGTGCCCCCGACTACGACACGGCTATCCCGCTGATCGCGGACGCGTACGGCATCCCCGGCGGCCTGATCAACGTGGGCGCGTCCACGATCCACAGCGTCAACTACTGACCTCTTCCCGGCGCTTCGTACCGGCTCTGTCCGGTGCGGGGCCGCTGTCGCGTGGCCTGTCGCACGGGGTTGTCGCACGGCCCCCTGTCGCGTGCTGTGACCTGGGCGGACGGGCCCGAACCCCCGGGCCTGTTCCCGGCGCGACAGGGGGCCGCACAGGGCGTTTCATGGCGTCGTGAGGCTGTGGCGTCGTGGCGTCACCTACGGCGGCACGGGAGGCTCTACGCTGCCGTGCGACGACTACCTAGGAGGACCGATGGCGCGACGCGTCGCAGTCGGCAACAACAAGGGTGGGGCCAAGAAGACCACGACCGTCGTGCGGCTGGCCGAGGCCCTGGCCAAGCAGGGCCGGAAGGTCGGCGTGGTCGACATGGACCCGCAGGGCAACGCCTCCCGGCGCCTCGGCTGGACCGATGACCCGGCCAACCCGGCGCTGACCGTCTCCGAGGCCCTGGAGCCCGAGAACAACGCGGACGGGGTGGCCGCCCAGGTGTGGCAGCCGATCGGCTGGAAGGCCGAGTACGCCGACCGGATCGCCCTCATGCCCGCCCGCTTCACCCTGGAGGACCGGGCCACCGAGGCCGGGCACAAGGGCGCCTGGCGGCGGCTGGCCAAGGCCCTGAAGGGCGCCGATGACCACCTGGACTACGTGCTGATCGACTGCCCGCCCTCGCTCGGGCACCTGACCCAGATGGCGCTGGGGGCCGCGCACCACGCGCTGGCCACCACCGAGCCCGAGTACGACAGCGTCGAAGCCGCGGTGCGCTACCGCGACTTCGTGGCCACGTCCGGCGATGACCTGGGCAACCCGGACCTGTCGTTCCTCGGCGTCGTCGTCTCGGCGTACGACATGCGCGTCGGCGCGCACGTCGGCCAGCTCGACGGCGCACGCCAGATCTTCGGGGACATGGTCTGGGGTGTGGTGCCCCGGCGCTCCCTGATCACCAACGCCGACGAGTACGCCCAGCCGCTGTCCGAGGTGAGCGACAGTGCCGAGGTCCGCGCCGTGTTCGAGCTCCTGGCCGAGCGGCTCGTGAAGGAGGTTCCCGCAGCGTGACCAGCAAGCCGCGCAACATCCCGGCCGGGACGTCGCCCCTGGCCGGACCGCCCACGCTCACGCCGAAGGTCGGCCCCCTGAAGGTCGGGGGGCGCGGCCAGGGCGAGGGGGAGGACCAGGACCAGGAGCACGGGCACGGCCAGGACCAAGAGGGAGCGCCTTCGGCGCCCGTTCCTTCCAGGCCGGGAAGGTCGCGGGGTGGCCGGCGCCCGGCCCCGGCCGTGAAGGACGCCGTGGCGCACACGGTCCGCCTCGACCCCGAGGAGGCCACGGACGTCGACTTGTTCGTCCTGGGCCTGCGGGACGACGCCCGGCGCACGCGGCTGGACAAAGCTGAGGTCTACCGGGAGCTGATCCGGCTCGCCCGTGAGGACGACACCGTACGGCGCAAGCTCCTACGGCGCCTGAAGCCGTAAAGGCGGCCGTTCAGCCCCTGCCAGGCCCTTGTCTGGCAGGGGCTTTGCTGTGTTTGTGGCGCTGTGGCGTCATGGCGTCACGACGTCATCAGGCCATGGGTTGGCCGGGACTCGCCCTTGTCTCTCGTGTCGGGTTACCCCTACGGTTGTCGTGTCGGGTTAACCCGACAAAGACCGGACCTGGAAGGGGCCCAGCATGGCGACCAACGGCACGAACCCCGCCGACCTCCCGCAGCACGCGGCGCACACCGGCCGCATCACCCTGACCCACGCCGACACCGAGCCGGAGACCCGCCTCGGGGGGCACAACGGCGCCACCACCTGGTGGGCCGACGGCACCACCTCCTACGTGCTGCACTTCCGCTCGGGCCACGTCCACGGCTGGACGATGGCGGACGAGGCGGACACCGCGATCCAGGCCGTCGACTCCCTGCGGGCGGGGGAGGAGATGAACGGCGACCGGCTGTGGTCCGCGCTCCGGGACGTGCGGCGTCTGCGCACCCGGCTGGAGGCCCTGGAGGCCGAACTCGTCCTCTACGCCCGCGAGGAGGGGCCCGAGGGCCGCGCCCGGATGCCCCTGCGGGAGATCGGGGAAGTCACCCAGACCCACCACACGACCGTGGCCGAACGGGTCGACCGGATGCGCGCCGGCACCCACGCCCCGTGGCGGAACTGGCTCGTCCAGCACACCGACCGCGAGGCCCTGTACGGCGGCACCACGACCCCGGCCCCGAAGGTGCCGACCCTGCGGGATCAGATCGCGGAGGCACCCGGCGGCGCGTTCCTGGCCGAAGCCATCCCGACCGACCCGGGCGGCTATGTCATCACGGTCACCAAGCACACGCCCGAGCCCGAACAGATGCTCCGCATCGAGCTGCCCGACTGGGACCACTTCCGCTCGGCCTCGGCCGGACACCGGCTGATCGAGCGGGGGTTCCAGGTCCTCCCGGCCGCGCACTACGAGCCGGACCGGGCCGCCGGGTGGAAGCCGGGGGCGGACGGCCTGACCTTCACCGCGCCCGTCTACAGCATCCGCGAGGGTGGCGAGACCCTGTGATCCGCGACGCCATCACCTGCGACCGAGACGGCTGCATGGCCCTCTACCTCGAACCCGTCGCCGACCCGTCCGCCGCGCCCGGCTTCGACCGCCGACCCACACGCGCGGAAGACGTCCTCGACTTCGAGCAGCTCGTGGACCTCGCCGGGTGGGTCCGCGACGACAAGGCCGGCCACTCCTGCCCGGCCTGCGTCGCCGGGCGCGGCCCGGTCCTCGAACTGGGCGAGTGCCCCAAGTGCACCGGCCGAACCGTGGACCTGCCGAACGGCGCGACCTGCCACTACTGCGGGCACGTCACCCCGCACCCGGACGACCTGGACGACGCCCTGTGGGACGGCCGGGGAGTCATCAACACCCCTGACGGCCCCCAGGTCGGGGACGACTGGTGATCCGGGCCTTCCTGAAGCGCCGGCGGGAGCGCCGCCGGGCCGCGACGCTGAAGCGGCTCGCCGCGCACTTCGACGCCCAGCTCGGCGCGGCGGCGGACATCGCCATCAGTCGCGCCCGCCGGACCGCATCCCCCACCGAACGCGGCTCGGTCCTGGTGGAAGATGTGAGCGGGGCCGCGCACGAGCACTTCGGCCTCGCAGCCATCCCGCCCGAGAAGGCCGCGGCTGCACTCCGCGCCCGCTACGAACTGCGGGCAGGCGCCTTCGATCTCGACACCGACGCGTACACGGACAGCTCTATGAACGACACCGAAGAAGACGACGAACCGTTCCTCGTGTGGGGCGACGCGGCCCAAGTCTTCTCCGAAGAGGAGCTGGCCAGCCTCCCTCCCGAAGCCATGGTCGGGACGTGTCTCCACTGCATGGAGGCCAGGGTCTCCTACGACCCCCGCGACCCGATGGCCCCATGGGAGAACCACTGGCCCGAGGAGTGCGCCCTCCTCCGCGCCGCCAAGGACCGGCAGGACTAACCCCCGGAATTCCCCTCCCGAATTCCCCCTCCGGATGACCGGAGGGGGAATTCCTTTTGCCTCCCGCCGCTCACAGATGGTGACCGGTAGTCGTACCGGTTCGGGGGGCACGACGGCCCCCCGTGCCCCCCGAGGGGCCCGTGCCCCCCGGATCTGCCCCCGTGCCCCCCGAACTCGGGGGGCACGCCCCCGCCGGGGGGCACGGGAACAACCCGTGTGACCTGCGGTTATATACCCCGTGCCCCCCGTGCCCCCCGTGCCCCCCGACTTTTGGCCTCCTTCTAGGATTTGGTGCCGTTCGTCGTACCGGCCGTGACCCTCCGTAGCTGTCTCCCGGGGGCGGGAACCCTCGAATTTCGCTCCGGAATTCACCCGGCCGACCCCCTGAATGGCGACACAATTCCTCCGGAATTGCAATTCAGGTGAATTCCAATTCTCGTGAATTTCTCGCTCGGGTTTTCGGATTGAAGCGATGGAAACCCGCTTCGCGGCTTTCGCATTCCCCGTTCCGGGGAATTTCCACGCTTTCCGCTGCGCTCCAGACGTGGAATGCAATTCGCTCCGCGAATTGTGGCCCA
>NZ_JBSFYC010000121.1:0-15294 GCF_053595675.1 Streptomyces sp. NPDC002446
ACCGCGCGGCCAGCCCCAGCACGACGGGCTGGTGGGCGCCGCGCGGCCGGGCCGCGGCCAGCGCGTCGAGCTCGGGCGACGGCCAGGTGGCGCGGGCCGCCCGCATCATCTGCCGCCCCAGCTTGCGGGCGGTGGTCCGCAGCGCCGGGACCGGCGTACGGGCGTCGGCCGCGTCGTCCAGGGCGAGCGGGTCGTGCCCCGCGGCGGCCGCGGCGGCCAGCGCCGCCGCGACCAGGCCCGCGGTGTGCAGCCGCCCCCGGCAGAAACCCTCCAGGCTCGCGGCGTCCTTGATGCGTCCCGCCTTAACGGCCGGTTCGGCACCGCCCGAGTGGGCGTGCCCACCGGCCGGGAACCGGCCGTCGGCGAGGACCAGCAGCGCTGCCCGGCTCATCGGCGCGGCTCCTGCTCGTCCTGGTCGTACCGCTGATCGTTCATCGCGCGCTCAGAAGAGGAAGTACCGCTGGGCCATGGGGAGTTCGGCGGCGGGAGCGGGTTCGACCACCTCGCCGTCGATGGTGACCGTGAAGGTGTCGGGGTCGACCTGGACGCGCGGCAGGGCGTCGTTGTTGCGCATGTCCGCCTTGGTGACGCCCCGGGTGCTGCGGATCGCCTCGTAGGGCTTGGCCAGCGCGAGGCGCTCGGGCAGGCCGTCCTCGATCGCCTGCCGGGAGACGAAGTTGACCGAGTTGCTGCCCGGCGCCTTGCCGGTGGCGCCGAACATCGGGCGCGGCAGGACGGGCTGCGGCGTGGGGATGGAGGCATTGGCGTCGCCCATCTGCGCATAGGCGATCTGGCCGCCCTTGATGACGAGCTGCGGTTTGACGCCGAAGAACGCCGGGTCCCACAGCACGAGGTCGGCGAGCTTGCCGTCCTCGACGGAGCCCACGAGGTGGTCGATGCCCTGGGCGATGGCCGCGTTGATGGTGTACTTCGCGACATAGCGGCGGGCCCGGTGGTTGTCCGCGCCGCCGTCGCCGGGCAGGGCGCCCCGGCGCCGCTTCATCACGTGCGCGGTCTGCCACGTACGCAGCACGACCTCGCCGATGCGGCCCATGGCCTGGGCGTCGGAGGACATGATCGAGATGGCGCCGAGGTCGTGCAGGATGTCCTCGGCCGCGATGGTGGAGGGGCGGATCCGCGACTCGGCGAAGGCCAGGTCCTCGGGGACGGCGGGGTTGAGGTGGTGACAGACCATCAGCATGTCGAGGTGCTCCTCGACGGTGTTGACGGTGTGCGGCCGGGTGGGGTTGGTGGAGGCGGGCAGCACGTTCGGCTCGGAGACCATCGCGATCATGTCGGGGGCGTGGCCGCCGCCGGCGCCTTCGACGTGGAAGGCGTGGATCGAACGGCCGGCGATGGCGGCGAGGGTGTCGCCGAGGAATCCGGCCTCGTTGAGGGTGTCGGTGTGGATCGCGAGCTGGGCGCCGCTCTCCTCGCAGACGTTCAGGCAGGCGTCGATGACGGCCGGGGTGGCGCCCCAGTCCTCGTGGATCTTGAAGCCGAGGACGCCGGCCCGCAGCTGGTCGCGCATCGAGGCCACGGACGTGGTGTTGCCCTTGCCGAGGAACCCGACGTTGACCGGCAGGGAGTCCATCGACTCGAACATCCGGGCAACGTGCCAGGCGCCGGGGGTGATGGTGGTGGCCTTGCTGCCCTCGGCCGGCCCGGTGCCGCCGCCGACCATGGTGGTGACGCCGGAGGCCAGCGCCTCGTCCGCCTGCTGGGGGCAGATGAAGTGGACGTGGGTGTCGATGGCGCCGGCGGTGAGGATCTTGCCGTTGCCGGCGATGATCTCGGTCTCGGGGCCGATGACGAGGTCGGGGTGGACGCCGTCCATGGTCTCGGGGTTGCCGGCCTTGCCGACGGCGACGATCCGGCCGTCGCGGATGCCGACGTCGGCCTTGACGATGCCCCAGTGGTCGAGCACGACGGCGCCGGTGATCACGGTGTCGGGGGTGCCCTCGGCGCGGGTGGCGCGGGACTGGCCCATCGACTCGCGGATCACCTTGCCGCCGCCGAAGACGGCCTCGTCGCCGGCCCGGCCGGGTCCGCCCGCGCGGTCCTCGGTGATCTCGATGACCAGGTCGGTGTCCGCGAGCCGGATCCGGTCGCCGGCGGTCGGGCCGAAGAGGTCGGCGTAGGCCTGGCGGCTCAGTTCAGACACCCTCGGCTCCGTTCGCTTCTCCGCCCGCTCGGCGACAGTGCGGGCCGTGCGAGGCCTGCGGCCCGGCGGCCTCCCGTGCGTCGCTCACATCGAGGGTGCCTCCGGTCTCGCCCCGCAGGCCCGCGATGATCCGCTTTCCCCCGATGGGGACGAGTTCGACCTCGGTGGGAATGCCGGGCTCGAAGCGCACGGCGGAGCCGGCCGCGACGTTCAGCCGCTTGCCGTGCGCGGCCGCACGGTCGAAGTCGAGGCCGGGGTTGGCCTCGGCGAAGTGGTAGTGGGAGCCGACCTGGACGGGGCGGTCGGCGGCGTTGAGGACCGTCATACGGGTGCGGGGGAGGCCTTCGTTGAGGCGCACCGGCTCGTCGGCGGGGAAGATCTGTCCCGGGATCATCTGCTGCTCTCCCGCCGTCAGTTGATGGGTTCGTGAACGGTGACGAGCTTGGTGCCGTCCGGGAAGGTGGCCTCGACCTGCACGTCGTGGATCATCTCGGGCACGCCCTCCATGACCTCGTCACGGGTGAGGACCTTGCGGCCGGAGGACATCAGCTCGGCGACGGTGCGGCCGTCCCGGGCGCCTTCGAGGATGTGCACGGTCAGTAGCGCCATCGACTCCGGATGGTTGAGCTTCAGCCCCCGGGAACGTCGCTTTTCGGCCACGTCTGCCGCCACATGAATCATCAAGCGTTCTTGTTCATGCGGGGTCAGTTGCATACGTTCCACCTCACAGTCTTCCCGCCCGGACACATAAGCCCAGGTCACAGGCGTGAGCACACCCGTGACGATAGGTGTACCACTCAGCAATTAAAGGAGGAGCAAACCGACTTCCAGCACTTGGCCATCAAGCGCCCCACACCGGGAGGCTAGTTCGGCCGGATTTCGGCGACGTTACGACCAGCGACACATCAGCGCCTGTTCGTACGCCCCATGTAACGCGCGGTCTACGCGCCTGTTACGGCACAGCAACCCGCTTCCCGATCGCCGTACGACCGCGCCCCCTTGGCCGTACGCGGAATCGGCGGCGCATTCCGGACCCCGAAGGCACGCACACCCCGAGGCCGGACGGCCCGCGCCGCCGCAATCCGCCGCTTTCCTCCCATACGAGACATGCCCCGCTCCGCGAACACGCCTGTCCGATATGCGCTCTTGACGATCTCCGCAGTGATCGCAATCCTCATGTGCGCGTCAAACATGTGCGCGTCCAATCAGCTCCGCACCAACCCCCCACACCAGTATCGGAGCCACACTGTGTCTCGTTCTGCACGAATACGCCGGGCCGCGCTGGCCACCGGCACCGTCACCGCCGTTGCCGCCACCTTCTTCATCGCGACCGGCGCCCACGCCGGCACCGCGCCGGCGGCCGCCCCGGACATCGACGTCAAGGCGGTCCAGGCCGATCTCGACCAGCTGCAGTCGATCGCCGACGCCAACGGCGGCAACCGCGCCCACGGACAGCCGGGCTACAAGGCGTCCATCGACTACGTCAAGGGCAAGCTGGACAAGGCCGGATTCACCACCGAGGTCCAGGAGTTCGACAACAACGGCGCCAAGGGCTACAACCTCGTCGCCGACTGGCCCGGCGGCGACGAGAGCAAGACCGTGATGGCCGGCGCCCACCTGGACTCGGTCGACTCGGGCCCCGGCATCAACGACAACGGTTCCGGTTCGGCCGGAATCCTGGAGGTCGCGCTCGCGGTCGCCAAGGCGGACCTCAAGCCCACCAAGCACCTGCGGTTCGGCTGGTGGGGCGACGAAGAGGACGGCATGGTCGGCTCGCGCCACTACGTCGACACCCTCGGCGCCGGCAAGTCGAAGCTCGACTCGTACCTGAACTTCGACATGATCGGCTCGCCGAACCCGGGCTACTTCGTCTACGACGACGACACCCGCCTGGAGAAGGTCTTCAAGGACTTCTTCGCCACGAAGAACCTCGCCACCGAGAAGGAGACCGAGGGCGACGGCCGGTCGGACCACGCCTCCTTCAAGGACGTGGGCGTCCCGGTCGGCGGCTTGTTCTCCGGCGCGGACTACATCAAGACCGAGGAGCAGGCGAAGAACTGGGGCGGCGAGGCGGGCAAGGCGTTCGACGCCTGCTACCACCAGTCCTGCGACACCTCGAAGAACATCGACGAGAAGGCGCTGGACAACAACACCGACGCCATCGCCCACGCCATCTGGGAGCTCAGCTCCTGAACCGGTCCTCCTGACATACGGTCAGCGCCCTCCTGAAAGGGTCGGCGCCGACCGACCGGTCACCTCTCCCGACCCGGTCGCCGATCCCCGGCGGCCGGGTCGCGGTGTTCCGCGGCGATGCCGAACCGCCGCCGTTCGCCCGGAGCGGACGGCAGCTGGCGGACGGCGGAGACCGTACTGATCACCTGCTCCTCCTCCGCACCCTGCTCAGGCCGCCCCAGCTCTTCGAGAAGCTGCAGGTCAGCGGCGGATACCAGCGCGACCAGCGGCTTGCCGTGGCGAGTGACGACCACCCGCTCGCCGCCGTAGACGACGCGGTTGATGAGATCCGCGAGCTCTGCCCGGGCTTGCGTCACCGGAATTTCGTAGGCCATGCTCCCATTCTAACGGGATGTACATCCTGTACATTTTTTACAGACGAGAGGAGCAGTCATGCTGCGACCCACCGCTCGCTATGTCCTGCCCGAGTTCACCGAGCGCACCTCACAGGGCGCGGTCACCATGGACCCGTACTCCAAGCTGCTCAGCGAGCGCATCATCTTCCTCGGCACCCCGGTCGACGACGCCTCCGCCAACGACGTCATGGCGCAGCTCATCCACCTCGAACACGCCGCGCCGGAGCGGGACATCTCGCTCTACATCAACTCCCCCGGCGGCTCCCTCACCGCGATGACCGCCATCTACGACACGATGCGGTACGTGTCGTGCGACGTGGAGACGGTCTGCCTGGGGCAGGCCGCGTCCGCGGCGGCGGTGCTGCTGGCCGCCGGCACCCCCGGCAAGCGGCTGGCGCTGCCCGGCGCCCGGGTGCTGATCCACCAGCCCGCGCTCAGCGAACCCGTCCAGGGGCAGACCACCGACCTGCAGATCCAGGCGGAGGAGATGCTGCGCAGCCGCGACATGCTGGTGGAGATGCTGGCGCGGCACACCGGCCAGACGCCCGAGAGGATCGCCGCCGACATCGAGCGCGACAAGATCTTCGACGCCCGCGCCGCCCAGGAGTACGGCCTGATCGACGGGCTCACCCGCAACCGCAAGCGGTCGGCCCGCCAGCCCGCTACGGGGTGAGCCGGATGCTGCCGCCCGAACCGCCGCCGCTGCCCGCCCTGACCCGCGCCGAGGGCGAACTGATCGACCGTTACCTGGAGGTGCTCGACCTGCTGGGCCGCATCAATCCGGCCCGCGGCGGCCACACCTACAGCGGTCTACGCGCCGCCCAGGCGCTCGTCGGCAAGGCCGCCGAACTGCGGGACGCCTTGACGCTGATGCACAACCGGGGCGAGAGCGAGTTCCATCGCGACACGCTGGCCCGCGCGCTGCGGGTGCTGGACGGCGAGCGCCGGGCCGGGCTGGTGACCGTGCCGCCGTCCGAGGACGGGTGACCCGACACGCGCAGCGCCGGGGCCGCCCGGACGGCGTAGCGTCCGGGCCCCTTGCCGGGAGGCGACGAATTGCGCGGACGGAGCGGATTCCTGCGGCCCTCGATGTTTCGCCCCAGGTCCCGGGACCGCGACACTCCGCACCCCGCCACCCGAAGGAACAAATCTAACCATTCAGCGCAAACGTGACCCATATCACACATGTCGATTTCAGCTCGGAATTCGGGGGTCCGGTGCGTGACGATCCCTTGGACGACAAGACCCCGCCACAGCGACGGGGCGGTCCGCACGGGCGCCTAATCCCGCCGCCGTGCCGGATGTCCGGTCGACGGTGTGGACCGGCGGGAGCGGAGGACCCGAGCACGACGGGGTCCGGGCCTTCACGGCCCACGGACCCCTTGGGGTGAAGCCGTACGCACGGCAGGGCATCTTCGCCTGCCCGAACCCGACAGGTCTTCCTTCGCAGGCGGCTGACGAAGGGTTTGCGCATGACCGTGCGCACGCATAGGCCGAATCTGCTGGTGCGCGCCGGCACCGTCTCCGCTCTGACACTGGCCACGCTCGGCGGGACCACGCTTGCCCCCGGGGCGGCGACGGACGCCGGGGCCGCGTCCGTCGCCGCCCAGGCGGTGCAGGTCGCGGCCTCCAAGCGGGGCTCGCCGTACGAGTACGGCGCCGAAGGGCCGTACCGGTTCGACTGCTCGGGGCTGACGCTGTACTCGTTCAAGCTCGCCGGCCGGCTCCTGCCACGCAGCGCCGCCGCGCAGTACGGCCACACCCAGCACATCCCCGCCACCTCCCGAAGACGCGGTGACCTGGTCTTCTTCCACTCGGCCCGCGGCATTTACCACGTCGGCATCTACGCGGGCCACGGCCGGATCTGGCATGCGCCCAAGACCGGCGACGTGGTGCGGCTGGCGAGGATCTGGAGCCCCACGGTCTGGTATGGACGAGTGGGCTGACCTGCGGTTTCACCTCACGCTCGGTCAATTGTCAGTGGTCGCCGGTAATTTGACGGTGTGACTTCGCAACTGAGCAAGGTGCTGACGGCCGCCGCCCGCGGCAGCTTCCCGCCCGCGGACGGGTCGGTGACGGTGCTGCCCCCGCCCTCCCCGCGGGACACCGGGGTGGTGTCCTTCACCTGCCATGCCGTGGTGTTCGCGGATGTGGAGCCCTCCTGGGTGCACGACCGGATAGCCCCCGGTGATCTCGCCGGGCCGCTCAGCCCGCCGTTCCTGACCGCTCTGGGCGAGCGGGTGGGCCGCGAGGCCAACAACATCGACATGACGACGGTCGCCGAGGCGCTGCCCGGCCCGCCGCCGTTGGAGCTGGTGGAGACGACGGACCGGAGCCACCCGCGCATCACCCGCGCCCTGCGCCACCGCGACGACATACGGGCCTGGACGACCACCGACGGCGGGACGCTGGTCATCGGCCGCGGGGTGGCGGGCCGCTGGGAGCTGGCCGTCGAGGTGGACGGCAGCGGCCAGGGGCGCGGTCTCGGCGGCAGGCTGGCGTACGCCGCCCGGCATCTGCTTCCGGCGGGCGAGCTGCTGTGGGCGCAGGTCGCCCCCGGCAATGCGCGCAGCGTGCGCGGGGTGCTCGCCGCCGGGTTCGTGCCGGTGGGCGCCGAGGTCCTGATGGTGCCGCACGGCGGGCGCGGCTGAGCTCCGGCCGGCGCACAGGGACCGTGCCCGGCCACGCGCGGACGGAGCCCCCCTCAGGCGGCCAGCAGCTCGACGAGCAGGATGCCGCCCAGGGCGGTGAGCAGTGCGCCGGTGGTGGCTTCCAGGGCGCGGGCCACCCTCGGGCGGCGCAGCCAGGATCCCAGCCGGTCGACGAGCAGCGCGACGGCGGGGAACCACACCAGCGCCATCGCGACGACCACCGTGGCGAGCAGCAGCGTACGGGGCAGCGCCGGCTGACCCGCCGGGACGAACTGCGGCAGCAGACTGAGGAAGAGAACGGGGGCCTTGGGATTGAGCGCATTGGTCAGAAAGCCCTGCCGCAGCCCCTGCGCGGTGCTCAGCACGGCGTCCGGGCCGCTCGCGGGATCCGCGGCGGCGGCCGCCCGGCCGCGGCCGGCCGCGATCAGCGCGCGGCACCCGAGGTACAAGAGATAGCCGCCGCCGAGCAGTTGGACGGCGCCGAAGAGTGCGGGCACGGCGACCAGCACCGCCGCGAGCCCGGCGACCGCCAGCGCGGTGTGCACCAGCAGCCCGCCCGCCACCCCGACGGCGGTCGCCACCCCCGCCCGGCGCGAGTCGAGGGCATTGCGCACCACGACCGCGAAGTCCGCGCCCGGCATGGTGACCATGCCCGCGGCGACTCCGGTGAAGGCGATCAGCTGTCCGTCCATGAGAGCAGCTTCGCTGGTCAGAGCCTTTAATGGGTATTGGCAATCTTCTTTGACGGCCTAAAGAGGTGGTGATGTACGACCCCACGCGGCTGGCCGCTCTGGTGGCGGTGGCGGAGGCCGGTTCGATCACCCGGGCGGCCGCCCGGCTGGGCTACACCGCGCCCGCGCTCTCCCAGCAGCTCGCCAAGCTGGAGCGGGAGGCCGGCGCCGCGCTGCTGGTTCGCCACCACCGCGGGGCGCGGCTGACGGCGGCCGGTGAGCTGCTGCTCGTCCGCGCGCGGCGGGTGCTCGACGAGCTGGAGCAGGCCCGGCACGAGCTGTCGCTGCTGACGGGGCTGTCCGGCGGGCGGCTGCGGATCGGCACGTTCATGACGGCCGGTACGCATCTGCTGCCGCCCGCGCTGAGCGCGTTCCGCCGGGCACACCCCGATGTGGAGCTGAGCGTGACGGAGTACGTACCACCGCTGGCCACCGAGGCGGTGGCGCTGGGCGAGGTCGATCTGGCGCTGACGCACGAGTATGTGCCGGGTGCGGCGATGCCGCCGCCGGACGGCGTGTCGCTGGAGCCCCTGCTGACCGAGGAGCTGGTGCTGGTCACCGCGCCGGGCCACGCCCTGTCGGCGGCCTCCGGGCGGCTGCCGCTGACCGAGCTGGCCGGTCAGCCGCTGGTCAGCATGGCTCCGGCGAACCCCAACCGGCGCGAGGTGGAGGCGGCGCTGTCGGCCGCCGGGGCGAGTGTGGCGGTGCGCTGCGAGTCGCCGAGCTACGCGGTGGTGTGCGCGCTGGTGAGCGCGGGGCTCGGAGTGGCCGTGGTCCCGGAGATGATGGCGGAGGGCTCGGTGACCCCGCTGGGGGTCCGCCGGCTGGACCCGCCGGAGCTGCGCCGGCGGATCTCGGTGGCCTACCGCCCCGGCGGCGGCACGCCCGCCGCGGACACCCTGCGCGCCCTGCTGCGCGGCGCGTTCGGCCGCCACTCCCCCACGCCGTGAGGCCCGGGCCGGGCCTCACGGTGATCCCGAAACCGGCTCCCCGGGGCGGCCACCCCCGCATAATGACGATCAGCCGAGCGGGCGCCCGGGCACCCGGGCACCGATCGGCAGCCGATGACGGCTCATTTCGACTGGGGGACGAACCATGCGCATAGGCGTGTACCTTGCCCATCCGCGGCCGGGCAGCTTCAACCATGCCCTGTTCGACGCCGTCGTGGCGGAGCTGTCCGGGCGCGGGTGCCAGGTACGCGCACATGACCTCTGCGCCGAGGAGTTCGCACCGCTGCTCGCCGCCGAGGAGACCGAGACGGTCCGCTCGGCGCCCTGTGCCCACGACCCGCAGCTGGCGCTGCACCGCGCGGAGGTGGCGACACTCGACGCGATGGTGTTCATCCACCCGAACTGGTGGGGTATGCCGCCCGCCGTCCTCACCGGCTGGGTACAGCGTGTCCTCGCGCCCGGCGTCGCCTACAAACTGGGTACCGCCGAGGGCGAGCCCGCGGGGCTCCTCCGCGCCGGCCGGGCCCTCGTCCTGAACACCTCGGACACCCCCGCCGACCGCGAGGAGAGCGAGTTCGGCGACCCGCTGCAACGGATCTGGGCGGCCTGCGTCCTGCCGTACGTGGGCGTCACCGATGTGCGCCGGGTCGTCTTCCGTACGGTCACCGACTCGGCCGACGAGACCCGCGCGGCCTGGCTGCAGCAGGCCCGCAAAGAGGCCGCCGCGCTGCTGGACTGACCGCGGCGCACCGGGCGCCGCACACGAGCCGGTGAACCGGCGGCGCCGCGCCACAGGCTCCAGCGAAAGGTTCCTGCACCGCAGCGGCGCACGGTCAGCGGACCGCGACCCGCCACGGCATCGTGATCCAGACGGTCTTGCCACCGGACGCGGTCGGGACGACCGACAGCCGCCCGCCGGCTTCCGCGGCGAGGCAGCGGATGATGACCATGCCCCGGCCGTTGTCCTGCTGGACGGCGGCGGGCAGCCGGCGCGGCCGGCGGGGATGGCTGTCGGTGACACCGACCCTCAGCACCTCGTCGCGGTCGAGCCGCAGCTCGATGGTGAAGGTCGGGGACTGGCCGAAGGTGTGCTGGACGGCGTTGGTCGCGAGTTCGGAGACGATCAGACGGACGGAGTCGGCGGTTTCGGTATCGGCGGGAAGGCCCCATTCGGCGAGCACGTCCAGGGTGTGTCTGCGGGCGAGGCCGACCGAGGCCGGGGCGCTCGGCAGCGTGAGTGAGGATTCCTGGTGGTCTGCCATCGCGACGCCGTCCCTTTCCCACCGAGGCCGGCTCCGGTCCGCTGACCAGGGGGCTTGCGGAATGCCGCTCGGGACACCGCTGCCGCCTCGGACTTCTGCTGTGCGCCAGACTGCCACCGATGCTGCCGGTGTGGTGCTCGATCCACCAACTTATACAGATATCTATCGCTCAATGCGGTGAACTCTGCCACGCGAGACCGGATTTGGGACGTATGGGGCGCCGGCCGCGCGGGGCCGTCAGTCCGTCGGCGCCGTGGCCACGATCGTTCCGACGGCCCGATCGATCTGACTCTCCGTCAAGTCGGCGCGTGCCGTGAGCCGCAACCGCGAGATCCCGTCGGGGACGGACGGCGGCCGGAAGCAGCCGACCGCCAGGCCGGCCGTACGGCAGTCGGCGGCCCAGCGCACCGCGGCCTCCGGCGACGGGGCACGGACCGAGACCACCGCGGCGTCCGGGCGTACCGCCGCCAGCCCCGCCGCGGTGAGCCGGTCATGCAGCTCGCGGGCGATCTGCCCGGCGCGCCCCGCGCGCTGCGGTTCGCGGCGCAGCAGCCGGAGCGCGGCGAGCGCGCCGCCGGCCGCCGCCGGGGCGAGGCCGGTGTCGAAGATGAACGAGCGGGCGGTGTTGACCAGGTGCTCGATGACCCGGGCGGGCCCGAGCACCGCGCCGCCCTGCGAGCCGAGCGACTTGGAGAGCGTCACCGTGGCCACCACATCGCCGTCGCCGGCCAGCCCGGCCGCCCACAGCGCGCCACGCCCCCCGTCGCCGAGAACACCCAGGCCATGCGCGTCGTCGACGAGCAGCGCGGCGCCCCGGGTGCGGCAGGCGTCGGCGAGCGCGGGCAGCGGCGCGGCGTCGCCGTCGACCGAGAACACCGAGTCGGTGACGGCGAGCGCCCGGCCGTCATGGCCGGTCAGCGCGGCGCGTACGGCCTCGGGGTCGGCGTGCGGGGCGACTTCGGTACGGGCCCGGGAGAGGCGGCAGCCGTCGATCAGGGAGGCGTGGTTGCCCGCGTCGGAGACGACGAGGGTGGCGCGGTCCGTGAGCGCGGTGACGGCGGCGAGATTTGCGGCATACCCGGACGACAGCACCAAAGCGGCCTCGAAGCCGCAGAATGCGGCGAGTTCCTCCTCCAGCAGGGCGTGCAGCTCGGTACTGCCGGTGACCAGGCGCGAGCCGGTCGCGCCCGCGCCCCAGCGGTGCGCGGCCTCGGCCGCCCCGTGGGTGACCTCGGGGTGGCGGGCGAGCCCGAGGTAGTCGTTGCTGGCCAGATCGAGCAGCGGGGAGTCGGCGGGCCGGGGGCGCAGGGTGCGGACGAGCCCGGCCCGTTGACGCTCGGTGCGTGCCGTGTCGATCCAGTCGAAGGCCGCGTGGTATGCCTGGCGGGAGGGTTCGGCGGGCGGGGCGTCACGGAGCAGCGGCGGGGCGGAGTCCTGCGGCATCGGCGTCCTTCGTGGTTCGGCCTCGATTGTGGGCTGTCGATAGACGTTAGCGGTCGTTCCGCACGCCCACGGTGTGGCGATACACACACCCCGATCGCCGCTCGTTGTGGGAATCCTCCTTGGCCGGGGGCGGTGGCGTACGCCAGGATCATCGCCATGGACCTGCTGAACACACTGGTGGACAAGGGACTGCGGCGCGAGTTGCCGACCCGTGAAGAGGCGCTGGCCGTGCTGGCGACTTCCGATGACGAACTGCTCGATGTCGTGGCCGCGGCCGGAAAGGTGCGCCGCCAGTGGTTCGGGCGGCGGGTCAAGCTCAACTACCTCGTCAACCTCAAGTCGGGGCTGTGCCCGGAGGACTGCTCCTACTGCTCCCAGCGGCTGGGGTCGAAGGCCGAGATCCTCAAGTACACCTGGCTCAAGCCCGATGAGGCCTCCCAGGCGGCCGCCGCCGGAGTGGCCGGCGGCGCCAAGCGCGTCTGCCTGGTGGCCAGCGGCCGCGGTCCCACCGACCGGGACGTGGACCGGGTCTCGGACACGATCTCGGCGATCAAGGAGCAGAACGAGGGCGTGGAGGTGTGCGCCTGCCTCGGGCTGCTCTCCGACGGCCAGGCCGACCGGCTGCGCGCGGCGGGCGCCGATGCGTACAACCACAACCTCAACACCTCGGAAGCCACCTACGGCGACATCTGCACCACACACGACTTCTCGGACCGGGTCTCCACCGTCCAGCAGGCCCAGGCGGCGGGCATGTCCGCCTGCTCCGGGCTGATCGCCGGCATGGGCGAAAGCGACGCAGACCTGGTCGACGTGGTCTTCGCGCTGCGCGACCTGGACCCCGACTCCGTCCCCGTCAACTTCCTGATCCCCTTCGAGGGCACCCCGCTCGCCAAGGAGTGGAACCTCACCCCGCAGCGTGCGCTGCGCATCCTGGCGATGGTCCGGTTCGTCTGCCCGGACATCGAGGTACGGCTGGCCGGCGGCCGCGAGGTCCATCTGCGCAGCATGCAGCCGCTGGCCCTGCACCTGGTCAACTCCATCTTCCTCGGCGACTATCTGACCAGCGAGGGCCAGGCCGGCAAGGACGATCTGGCGATGATCGCGGACGCCGGGTTCGAGGTCGAGGGCACGGACACCACGACGCTGCCGGAGCACCGCCGGCAGTGCGGCGCGGACGGCGAGGACGCCGCACAGGCCCCGGCCGCCGACGACGAGGCGCCCGCCGCCACCGTCCCCGCGCCGTCCGACGAGACCCGCCGCGACCTCGTGGCGGTGCGCCGCCGCGGCGCCGGTACCGACCTTCCGCCCAATGCCTGAGCCGCTCGCCCCCCGCGAACTGCTCGCGCTCGACCGGCAGCACGTGTGGCATCCGTACGGGCCGATGCCCGGCAAGGCCGCGCCGCTGCTGGTCGAGTCGGCGTCCGGCGTCCGGCTGCGGCTGGCCGAACCGGCCGAGGGCCGGGACGAGTTGGTGGACGGCATGTCCTCCTGGTGGTCGGCGGTGCACGGCTACAACCACCCGGTGCTCAATGAGGCCGCGCGCGGCCAGCTGGAGCGGATGAGCCATGTGATGTTCGGCGGGCTCACCCATGAGCCCGCCGTACGCCTGGCGAAGCGGCTGGTCGACATCACGCCCGAGCCGCTCCGGCACGTCTTCCTCGCCGACTCCGGCTCGGTGTCCGTCGAGGTCGCCGTCAAGATGTGCCTCCAGTACTGGCGCTCGCTGGGCAAGCCCCGTAAGCAGCGCCTGCTGACCTGGCGGGGCGGCTATCACGGCGACACCTGGCAGCCGATGTCGGTGTGCGACCCGGAGGGCGGCATGCACGAGCTGTGGCAGGGGGTGCTGCCGCGGCAGATCTTCGCGGACGCGCCGCCGCCCGGCTTCGATGCCGCGCCCGACGAGGCGTATGCGGCGCATCTTCGCGAGCTGATCGGCCGGCACGCCGACGAGCTGGCCGCGGTGATCGTGGAGCCGGTGGTGCAGGGCGCGGGCGGGATGTCCTTCCACTCCCCCGCCTATCTGCGCGTGCTCCGCGAGGCCTGCGACGCACACGACGTGCTGCTGGTCCTCGACGAGATCGCCACCGGCTTCGGCCGTACCGGCGCCCTCTTCGCCGCGGAACACGCGGGCATCGCGCCCGATGTGATGTGCCTCGGCAAGGCGCTGACCGGCGGATATCTCACGCTCGCCGCGACGCTGTGCACGGCGGCCGTCGCGGACGGCATCTCGCAGGGCGAGCTGCCGGTGCTGGCGCACGGCCCCACCTTCATGGGCAACCCGCTGGCCGCGGCCGTCGCCGACGCCTCGATCGAGGTGCTGCTGTCCCAGGACTGGGCGCAGGAGGTCAAGCGGATCGAGGCCGGACTGCGCGAGGGGCTGGCGCCGGCCCGTGCCCTCCCCGGGGTGCGTGACGTACGCGTCCTCGGCGCGATCGGCGTCGTCCAGCTCGACCACGAGGTCGACATGGCCACCGCGACCCGGGCCGCCGTCCGGGAAGGCGTGTGGCTGCGGCCCTTCCGCGATCTCATCTACACCATGCCGCCGTACATCACCGGCGACGACGATCTGGCGCACATCTGCGCCGCGGTGTGCGCGGCGGCGCGCGAGGGCTGAGAGGAGACGCACAGATGTCGGTGTTGTTCGTGACCGGCACGGGCACGGAGATCGGCAAGACCGTGACCACGGCCGCGATCGCCGCGACCGCGCTCGCCCAGGGCCGTTCGGTGGCGGTGCTCAAGCCGGCCCAGACCGGCGTCACGGCGCAGGAGAGGGGCGACGCGGCGGAGGTCGAGCGGCTGGCCGGCCCGGTGACCACGCTCGAACTGGCCCGCTACCCCGAGCCGTTGGCGCCCGCGACGGCTGCGCTGCGCGCCGGACTGCCGACGGTGCGCCCGCACGACATCGCCGAGGCCGCCGCCAAGCTGGCCGCCTCGCACGATCTCGTGCTGGTCGAGGGCGCGGGCGGGCTGCTCGTACGCTTCGACGCGGACGGCCATACGCTGGCCGACGCCGCGCGACTGGCGGGCGCGCCCGTCCTGGTGGTCGCCCAGGCCGGCCTCGGCACGCTGAACGCCACCGCGCTGACCGCGCTGGCGCTGCGCACGTACGGTCTCGACTGCCCCGGCGTCGTCATCGGCAGCTGGCCGGCCGAACCGGACCTGGCCGCCCGCTGCAACCTGGCCGACCTTCCGGCCGCGGCGGGCGCGCCTCTCCTCGGCCGCATCCCCGAAGGGGCGGGGGGCTTGCCGCCGGGGGTGTTTCGGGGGGCGGCGGGGGGGTGGTTGTCGGGGATGGTTGTTTGACCTTCCGTTGCACTTTGCCTGGGGCGACGTTTTGGCTTGCTCGCCGTTGCGCCTGCGGCGAGCTGGTTGCCGCTGCGCGGGGCTTTTCGGGGTGCGGTGACGGTCCTCCGGGGCCCACATACCGCCACAACGCCGCCCACGGCCAGACGAACAACGCCTTGGCCAGCCACATCAGCGCGATGCCCAGCCCCCGTGCCAGCCA